>JANNJE010000142.1:0-5670 GCA_031405735.1 Armatimonadota bacterium
AAATGATCCCGGAGGGATCAAAGATTGTAGCCTTGGGTCGAACTTGAGAGACATCAGGTACGAATATCGCCCATGTTCCGCACCCTGGAAGGGTGCCAGAATTAGAAATCGGAATTTCTCAACAGTCCATTTCTATGTTAGCTAAGTTGGAATCAATTGAATCGGCTCATGACGAAGATCATGTCAGACCTCCTTTCAAAGTGTCACAATTTGAGAACCGTAGAACCAAATGAGAACTCCAAACGCTGCAAGCATCCGACCAGTCCAGCGAACAATTTCGCTGTGCCTCGGGTTGTTTTTCCTAACCATGGGTTTGATTGGAGTCGTCGTTCCTGGCTGGCCGACAACTGTCTTCACGATTATCGCGCTGTATTTTTTCAAAAAGAGCAGCGTTCGGCTCGAAAACTGGCTATTGAATCACAAGGTCTTAGGTCCGACATTGCGAGATTGGGACGAGAACAAATGGATTTCTCGACGTGTAAAGTTGATTTCTTGCTCCTGTATTCTTGCCTTTTCGACGTTCGCATGCCTTACGGTCAACAAGCCAGACCTGACACGAACTTGGGGAATTCGTAGTTTGATTCTGGCTGGAGCTTTGACTGGAATCACATACATTCTCACCAGGAGGACAAAGCCCGAAACCAAATTGGCTGTAGTTTCAATGGAAGAGCCAATTGAGGCAGAAATAGTCGCCTAATTGAACTTGATCAGGTTGCTCTTTTTCGCCGATACCCACTCGAGCGCATCACCATCAGCAAATCGCCAAGGCAATAGGTCGCCTTTGCCAGGTGACAAGCCAATTCGTTTGCCGCAAACTACATTGCTGACTCCTTTTCCGACTTCGATTCTTAATTCTGAATCTGGCAGCAAAAGATCAGCACCATAATCAGAGCGTTCGATTCCATAAGCTTGAGCCAACTTTCCTGGACCCGAAAGCAGATTTCTTAGTTCGCTTGTTTGTCTGCGATCGCTCAATGTGTCTAATCCCGAAATCGGCAGAGCCGCTCGAATCAGTACCGCCGCGCCACGCCCCAGCTCGTGCGCAGTGACATTCAACATCCAATGACTTCCATAAGTAAAGTAGACGTAGGCAAAACCAGGCTCTCCAAACATGATGTCGGTTCGAGGTGTACGTCCATAGAAAGCATGGCAACCCGGATCGTCATCGTCGCGATACGCCTCAACTTCAACAATTCGGGATATCACTTTTTCACGAATCAATAGACAACCTAACAATAAAGGAGCAGCAGCCAAAACATCCGCGCGAAGTGCCTCTCTCAATTCATTCGTGGTCACTGTAGTCAAATGTCCTCAGCCGCTAGGATTAGATTGGATTCAATCAGACTAAATTGGGTCGGCTTGGGTTGTTCGGATTGGTTAGGTTTCGTTGGATTGCCTTGTTCTACCTTGGATTAACTTGGACACGATTTTTCTGAATTTTCCCTCTCCCCCACAGCGAGGAACGAGCCTTGTGGGGGAGAGGGACCTGCGAAGCTGAGGGTGAGGGGGAAACAGACATTCGTCTTCATCCAATTTTCAACGCTAACTAATTCGACCAATAGACTGATACCCATGATCCATGCCACAACAGTCCTCGTCTTCTCCTGCATACATTGTATGCAACTCAGGATTTAGCTCCTTCATCATTTTTTCGTAAAGTGGAGCGGCGACCTCAAAACTCATCTCTGGATTCTTGTGCTTGATTCCCTTGAATTCCGTCATGATTTTGAAGAAGTCAAAGTTTTCAGTAGTGCCGTGGCAGAGTTCGCTTCCCGGGCCGTAAGCGGTTACCAATACATGGTCGGCATGATGATTCCCACTTGTAAAAGTGCATTTTGTGTAATTCCCTAAAATCATGCCTGTCGTAGAGCTTGGACTACGGAAAAACTCCGACAATCCGAACGGATGTTTGCCTTTCATGGAGCTCGCTATTGCCTCGGCCTCTTCCGTTTTGAGCGCAATTCTAAGTTTGTCTTCAACTGCGGCCTGGACTTTTTCGGCGGTGGCCCCCATGCCAATCGAAGAGAGCATTGGGCCGTAACTGGAACGCATTTTCAATAGAGACTCGAGTCCTTTGTTCGAATCTGCATACTCGTCGCCAGAACCGTTTAGAGCAAGACCGCCGCAAGCATGGTCAGCTGTGATTATGACTAGGGTTTCTTCATCTTCCATAGCGAAATCAATGCAAACTTTTACAGCATCTTCAAACGCCATCTGATCGAAAAGCATTGCGGCTAGATCATTGGAATGCCCGCCATGATCCACTCTAGCCCCTTCCACTTGAAGCAAAAACCCGTTTCTCGATCCGGATTTCGAGAGCACGTCAATCGCCTTTTGTGTCATCTCTGCAAGAGTTGGTACCGTAGTTTTCAGAGTCGCGTCATGGTCTCGGTCTACTGTATAGGGAATATGCCCGTCGCTAAAAATTCCTAAGGTCTTTGCCGAACTTGAAGCAAGCATTTCATCCCGGTTTTTGACAACTTTGTAGCCAGCTTTCTCAAAATCAGCGTACAAATCGCGCTTGTCTGCTCTTCGTGACGGCGAAAAGAATTTCGCTCCGCCGCCAAAAAGCACATCAACCCCAGACTTCAAATACTTTTCTGCAATGAGGCCCTCAAGGTCTCGTTGTATGCACTGAACAGCAAATCCAGCGGGTGTTGCATGGGTCATCGTTGCCGTTGTAACTAATCCGCACTTGACGCCCTTTGCGCTCATCAGTTCGGTCAATGTGCGCAGTTCGAATTTATCAGGGAACATGTTCACCATGCCATTCCAGATTCTGCGGCCGCATCCCCATGCCGAACTTGCTGCCGAGGAGTCGGTAACCACTGAGTTTAGGCTCCTCGTGACTTGCAACCCGTTTACAGTGAAATTTTGATTCGAAAGCCATCCCCAATACGAAGATTTTCCTTCTTTGAACTGTCGAAGATAGTCCACCGCCGTCATCGCGGAAACCGGCATCCCGTCCACTACGCAAAAAATGATGTTCTTGGGCTTTTTTCCTTTCGCAACTGGCTTTGGATTTGTTGCAGCCCAGCCTAATTGCGAGGCTCCCGCGCCAATAATCAAACCGCCTAACATTGCTCGCCGCGATAATTGCATTTCGATATGTTACACGGCACCAACAAACTTTTGGTTAAGGATTGTCGCGGACTCTCTGTCGGAAAAGCCATCCGTGATTGGCTTTCACAATCTCGAAGCTGAAAATGTGTCGCCTTTTGCCATGTCTCCTGACTGCCAACCCTTGAGGAACCACCTCATTCGCTGTTCTGAGCTTCCGTGTGTAAACGAATCTGGTACTACATGGCCTTGCATTTTCTTTTGCAAAGTGTCGTCCCCAATTGCGTTTGCTGCACCTATAGCTTCTCTAAGGTCCCCCTCGTCAAGGTTTGCCATTTCTTTCGCATGATGCGCCCAAACGCCGGCAAAGAAGTCCGCTTGCAATTCGAGCCTAACGGAGAGTTTGTTGTATTGTGATTCACTAACTCGATTTCGTTGCGAATGAACTTGATCTGTTGTTCCCAGTAGGTTCTGAACATGGTGCCCGATTTCGTGGGCGATGACATAGGCTTGGGCAAAATCGCCTGGTGCACCAAATTTCGATTTCAGTTCCTCATAAAATGCGAAATCTATGTAAACATGGGAATCTTCGGCACAATAAAATGGCCCCACGGCCGAGCTTGCCATCCCACATGCCGAAGAAACGCTTCCACTAAATAAGACAAGCTTGGGCCTCACATAGCTTTTGCCCTTTTCACGGAAGAGTTTTGTCCAAACATCCTCCGTGTCAGCCAAAACGACGGAAACAAACTCCTTTGCTTCAGGATCGAGATCTGCTTGAGATTGCGATTGGCTGCTTGAGCCAAGTTGTCCCACGATATCTGCTGGATTGCCGCCAAGCAGTGAAACAACAATGTAAATTAGAACTCCGGCAACGCCAATTCCGCCTCCAATAGCCGGCCCTCGCATCCCTCGCCTGTCATCAATATTGTCGCTTTGCCTTCTGCCTTTCCATCGCATTATGAAAGTTTCCTTCAGGTTTCAATTCTTGTGACGATGTTGTGACGGTACGTATTGCATTCTTTGAAAGAAACTTGTAAAGAATGTTGGGATATGTGATTAGAACGCTGGCGGATTGGCATCGCTAATTGTCTTTTCACAAGGAAAGCTGCGGTCAAAAACAGCTTCGATGGTTTGCGATGAGTTTTATTTGGTCAAATCCGGCTTGTGGTAGTGCCCCAAGAGTGATAGAATGGATACTCCATAATGGAGCCCAATTCAATTCATTGGAAGGTTCGTTTGCTGGGTCCACTCGAAGTGGATCGGCATGGCGTTGCCGCGCGATTTCGAACAAAGAAAACTGCAAGCTTGTTTGCTTACCTTGCATTACAGAAGGGAAAGCCGTTTTCAAGGGAGCTGCTGGCTACTTTCTTTTGGCCAGAGAGCGAATTCGACGGCGCCCGCCAGAGTTTGCGAATGGCGCTCAGCAACTTGCGATCGGTCTTGGGTGCAGAGATTCTCATTGCCGATCGCGAATCGGTTCAACTTGTTTCCGATCTAGTCCACACAGACTTGGACGAATTCGAATCCTTTCACCTCCTCGCCAAGTCGAATGTTGCCAGACACAAGGAGAGTCTAGAGCAGGCACTTCACTTAGTTCGGGGCGAATTGCTGCAAGGCATGTCGGAAGATTGGATTACTCCCGAATGGCTACGGCTTCAGGATCACATCGCCGCAGCTGGGATTGCCTACATGGCAATTTGCGAAGAATCTGGGAGCTACGAATTGGGTGTTCAGGCAGGCAAGAAATTGCTCGGACTGATGGATTTTCGAGAGGACATTCATGTCGGAATCATGCGGCTCCATGCAAAGGCCGGCTTTGGCAGTTTGGCAATCGCTCAGTTCGAGGAATTGGAGCGTCAGTTGGACGAACTTTGGGGAGAGCCTCCTTCGCAAGCTGCCATAGATGTCTTAGAGTCGGTACCGCGCGGAAAAAGGCAGGATTCTATGTCAATTAGCACCGAGATTCGCATGTCTCCGACACAGCTAATTGGGCGGAATTTCGTTCTGGACAGTCTAGTTGAAGACATTGTCTCAGCTCAAAGCGGCCTCCATTTGACTCTGATGGGACCGGGAGGTTCAGGCAAAACTTCGGTTGCAATCGAATGCGTTCGACGACTTGATCCGCACTTTGCCGAACGAATTTGGTTCGTTGATTTGACTGCCACAACAGACAAAGAAACTGCAATCCGGAAGCTTCAACTGACCTTGGGACTTGCAACTGGCGAGATTTCTGAAGCACTTCCATCAATTCTGAGACTCTTGCGAGGCACACCAAGTTTGCTTGTCCTGGACAACTTCGAGCAACTGCTTCCTGAAAGTGCCGAATGGGTCGCAGCGATAGGCTCAGGAGCGCCTAATTGTCACCTGTTGGTGACCAGCCGAATTGCATTGAATATTGAAAAAGAAAGGCGAATTGCAATCGGATCGCTTGACCTGCCCGACCGCTCGATGTCTCTTTCCGCGATCCGAGAGTGCTCGGCCGTCCAATTGTTTGAACGCGAAGGACGCGCTGCTAATCCAAGATTCAGTGTAACTCCGGACAATGCGATCGCAGTGGTTGAATTGTGCAATCGGTTGGATGGCTTGCCGCTGGCTTTGGAACTAGCG
>JANNJE010000143.1:0-6741 GCA_031405735.1 Armatimonadota bacterium
GCGTGTTTTGTCTCTTTTCCCGGTTACTCGAATCGCCATTTGTTCGTGATCAAGCGCATTCAACGTGAGTTCAGCGGCTTCGCTGATACGAAGCCCCGCCCCATAAATCATCTCCATCATGGCTCGATCTCGAATTCCAGATACCTCGGCAAGATCAGGAGCATCTAATAATTTCGACAGCAATTCGATCGAAAGCGCCTTTGGAATCGCCTTCTTCTTACGAAACCCTGCTGAACGAGGAAGTTCCATTGCTGGCCCTGTTCCTTGCCTCTTTAAGTGCTTGAGAAAGGTTCGCAGGCTGCTCATCCGCCTTTGGGCTGTTGATTGCGCTAAAGGCGGGCCAATTGATACTAGATACCGATCCATCTGATCAGGATTCAAGTCTCTCCAATTTTCCAAATTCAGAGCAGAGAAGAGGATTCGAGCGTGAATCAAGTCGTTTCGGTATGCCGCGATTGTGTGTACACTTGCGTAGCGGTGCATCCGAAGGTAGTCAAGAAACTCTTCGATTTCCCCCGTTAGAGTTTCGGTCAAGGCTTCGCTTTTAGTTTCCAAACCCAAATCATAGGACGGGCATAGTCCATATCATGCACCGAAGGTTGGAGAGGGCCAGCAAAGTACGCGTTCGAATAGAGTTCTTCAAGCTTCTTCTTGAATGCTACGAAACGATCTACTTGAACCTGAATCTCGGGGCGATGCCCCGAAGTTGCTGCAAGGCGACTGAGGTCGTAGGACTCGTAACTAGATGCAACTACGTATTGCGGCTTGAGTTCGGTTAAGAGACGAACATCCCAATCCACTCGCTGACTTGGTGCTAACGGAATATACTGCACGGTTTTGATACCCTTAGATTGCACACTCATAGCCATAATCCGATACTCTAATTCAACATACCGTGGAGCATTTGCATCGGGGAACATCGGGGGAGTGTAAAACCATGGATCGGCGACAACACCAACTGTAATTTTGCCCTCTTTGGCTTCGGACTGCAAATATGTGACAACAGCATCACGAGAATCAGTTCCCGCCATTGGGGCGGTATACCTGCCTGTTGCTAGCAAGCCTTCTCCAAACGGAATTCCACCTAGGAACAAGATAACTGCTGCAACGACAAATTTGCCACCACGCTCGATTTTGCTGGCGGTTTGCGCAAGGAAGGCAAGTCCAAACGCCATGGGAACCAGCAATGGAAACGTGTAGCGAAGGAATGCGACCTCGGCTCGAGCAAGCACAAGGAAATAAATCACGAAAAACGCGCCAAGTGAAATAGCTTCAACCTTTTTGTTACGTACTCCCCATCCGAGTCCGAATATTGAAACAATTGTCAATATCAATCCAACGCCAACCGCTAAGTTGATGACATGAAGCAGGAATGACGGAGGCATGCCTTCAAAAACAAGACCATGCCCGGTTCTTGAGTGGTTAAGTTCATATGAAAAGTCGTTTATGAATTTTGAAGAATTGCGAATCGCTCCTGGAGTCGAAACTAGAAACGCAGCGATCGAAGTGAATACGCCTCCAATCGCCAAAGCTATCCAGTTCTTTGGCCTAGTTAGGATCAATATTGCAAGGAGCACGACCAGCACTACTATTCCCGTGTATTTTGTCCCGGCTGCGAGCCCTGCGTAAACTCCGGAAAGAATCGTTGCACGCCAAAGCCCCTTGGAATCTATCCCTTCATTCAAGATTCCCATTGCGGCATACGCACTCAATGCAATAAACAAAACAGCAAAAACGTCAACGGTCATAAATCGAGAATGAACGACATGGCCAGGTGCAACCGCAATCAGAAGCGCCCCCAATGAGGCGGGTAACGGATCAAAAAATCGCCTCAAAAGTAAGAATACAATGGCGACAGTGAATGCTCCCGCCAGTGCCGAAATCAGTCTGCCTCCAAAAATAACTTTTCGATCAAGCTCATAAAAGCCCACGATGGTGTTTTCGTCAGCAGGTGGCGAATAGCCGATAACCACATCGTTCGCAATACTAATCGCAGTCAAATACAGCGTGCCATAATTATAAAACCCTGGGTAAAGATCACCCTTTCCAACTGAGATTTGCCTGGCATACATTAAATTGACAGGCTCATCGGGATGGTAAGACCAGCGTCTGTCATTATTGGGGAGACCCCAGTCAATTCCAACAAATCGTATCAAAAATGCTACGGCAAATAGCAACAAAGGAAGCCACTTAACAATTGAGGGCTTCGTAGGGTTCACGGACTCTGGTTCCACTATTTGATGTTAGCACTTCAAGAAGCGAATCAACCACAGCAGGGTCGAATGCTGTACCACGGCCACGAATAATCGAATCTCTTGAAAGCAGCGAACCTTGAAGTCTGGAAAGCCAGACATACTCGCAGACGACGTTCAAAATTCGCGCTTCAACCGGAATGTCTTCGCCCGAAGGAAATATTTCCGTTCCAGTTCCTCGGAAATCTGTATGATGCAAACGAACTATCGGTGCCAAATGGCGAAGAGATGGCACTAGTTCGAGCATGGCTCCACTCACTTCAGCATGACGGTAGTAGGTGGACCAGTCTGCATCATCCCAATTGTAAGTGGACTTTTCATGGACGAGGGAATAGGGAATAGAACAGAGCCCGATATCTCGGAGTTCGGCTGCCATTTGCATAGTTACAAGCGTTTTTTCACTAAGTTTCAGCCTCTTGCCGATGAGCCTTGCCAAAACTACGACCCGTTCAGTTAGACCTTTGTGACTTGGGAATCGAAGTTCGATCGCTGTTCCAAAAACCTGAATGGATTGGCGTAGCCGCTCCTCAAGTCTTCGAGGCATTGCGATACGACTATAAAAAAGAATGGTCACTGTAGCAACTGTGCAAACTCCAATCGAAAGCCAAAGAATCGCGGTGCCAGATAGGGGAATCATGCTGACGCTCCCATGACAGTTTCTCGGAAGGCGAAAACAACGTTTTTGTCAAACTGAGTTGAAGAACAACGTTCCAGTTCAGCTAGTGCCTCAGCCACTGTCATAGGATCGCGATAAGTTCTTCGATCCTTCCCGTCCTCTCCGCCTGTCATCGCATCGAACGCATCTACGACTGCGATGATTTTGCTTTCTATTGGAATCTCTAGATCTGATAGTTGATCTGGGTAGCCGGTCCCATCGGGCCGCTCATGGTGATGCCGAATCCACCTCACCATCGGAGAAAACGCTTCAGCTGGTTCAAGAATCAATGCACCGAAGGTGGAATGTTGCTTAACATGGTCAAATTCTTCGTCGGTCAATTTGCCTGGCTTGTCGAGAATCGCTTCATTGATTCCTATTTTTCCAATATCGTGAAGGATCGCCGCTTCCTTCACTAAATTCGCCCGTCTAGCTGAAAGTCCGAGCCGCAGAGCGACGTCTTCAGCTACTCTTGAAACCCTTCTCAAATGACCTAAAGTATAAGGGTGAACTCTTTGGAGCATCATTGAAAGTGCCGAGATCGTATCGTAGTACTGGTCAATGTATCTCGACTGCATTTTCAACGAATAGCGCAAAACAGCAATGGGAATGATCGTCATTGCCGCCCATGCAGCAAAACCAGAAGAAGCCAAGAACGCGACAACTATCGCCGCAAAAGCGTAGAGCAGCACAGTCAGAGCGTTCGGACGCCAATGCAGCATAAGGCTTTCAGCAATTGACTTTCGATGAACGATCCGATCAATTGTTGCAACCAACACGTAATTTGATATTCCGTAAGCAACCACATACGACGCAACTTGAACGAACAAGAGGAGATCAATATGAAGGCGTGGCGACCCCGCAAATTGCCAAGCGAAAGCGGCTAGCGTGCTTGCCAAGGCTGCAACTCCGACATTTACCCCAATCCACAGACCTCCTAAGTTGCGAGTCACGGCCCTGGACATGGCCCATGCTGCCAAAAGACTAATCATGCAATCTATAGCGACAGCCATAATCGGCCCACTTACAACTACGATTCCAACGAGAAATGGCAAAGTGAAAGTTATTCGCAGGCCACGGCGAAATATTGAGACGGGCCAAAGCTCTGTAAGCAGTGCCAGGGCGGCCAAAACGGCTAATTCGGGGCCAATTCGAAAGCCCTGCTTGGTGAAAATTGCAAGATAGAGCAGGCCCAAAAAAGATGCGACAAAGCAAGCAATGAAAACTGCCTCAACAGGTCTGCGGCGAAACCATTTCCGCATTTTTTTACTCCGTTTCCGGCGGCAAGGTTAAGATCGGGTAGATCGAAAGCTTCGGTTGAATTAAACGCATCCTTGTTTCCCCAAAATTTCTGGCTCAAATTTCGCTAGAGCCATTTCTGCTCTCGAAGATTATAGCCAGTAATACTACGTGGATGTTGATATCTTGGGGAAAAAGTGTGAAAAACTTTTGTTTTTTACAGGTTTAGCGCTTCAAACTAAGCAAATCGAGGCTTGATCGAGATTTGAACTTTTCTTCTTCGATCGCTTTATCAGGCGTCGAAACGGGAAGAACTCGAAAACCGCCAGTCGTTGTAGCCCGTGCTCGCAAGGTAACACAAGTCTTCACATCGAGATCAAATTCGATTTTCGACGACATTTGCATCGGAATTTCCTTGAGCCCTGTGACATTAGACTTCACATTGAATGTCTGGTGGATAAAAGCTGCTAAATCGGAACTTAGTGAAAGGCTGCCTTCAATCCGATGAACTTTGCTCCCATTTGATTCAATAATTCCTTTGTAAATATAGGTGAAATCAAGACGCTGGACTGCAAATTTATCGCCTTTGTCTTTCAATTTCTGAGGTGAAAAGCCAACCGTCTTCTTCCATGAATCTCCAGGCGAAACTTCTAGAAGTGGAAGGGGCGGCGAAAAATCAAGAGAAGAATCAAGTGCTCCAATATAAAGCGCGAGGCGGTGAATCTCACCAATAAACTGGCCAACAAATGCTTGAAGCTGGGGATTCCCCCGTTCAGCAATAAAATTTAGGGCAGGCGGCTTTTTCTTAGGAGGTTTTTCTGGCTTCTTGGCTAGATCTTTCAGGTCCAGTACTTCATTGACAGGTGAAACCGTAAGTTCGAAATCTAAATTCTGCTTTTCGTTTTTCGTCTTTGGAGGACTATCATAGGTTTCCCCCTGGATTTCGGTCAAGATTGGCCGCAGATAGCGCATGACGCAGATGCCATCCGGCTTCATTTCTTTGACTTCATAGTTGAATTTGTAAATCAGGTCAAGGTCTTGGGGAATCCAAGTCTCTAGGTCGCCCATTCGAACTTCGGCGTTCATACTTGAATGAATTTTGTACTGAGCTTTTTCGCCCTTTGTAAATAGTCGTCGCAATTCAACGGGAGCCACTGGAGCGGTAGAAATCAATAAACTTGCTGCAATACTTGTTATAACCATCGTTACCTTGAATCTTTAAGACGTTGAGAACGAAATTGAGTTTCGACACCGATTACCGAATCACCTGCTTTGCGATCACCATCCGCTGAATCTCGCTGCATCCTTCGCCGATTTCTGTGAGTTTTGCGTCCCGCCAAAGCTTTTCAACTAGGTAATCGTAGGTCATGCCTCGACCGCCATGAATCTGAATTGCTCGATTAGTCACCCTGTTGGAAGTTTCGCTGGCAAAGAGTTTTGCGATTGCTGCGGCTTTAGTTACATCTTGCCCTGCATCGTACATTGCCGCCCCCTTTTGCACAAGGAGCCTTGCGGCTTCAATCTCCATTTCACTATCGGCGATCATGTTCTGCACGCTTTGCATATCGCAAAGTCGCCGCTTGAACTGTTCGCGCTGTTTGCTGTACTCGACGGCTAGCTCGTGCGCTTTTTCTGCAATTCCAAGAGCCATTGCGGCGATGCCAAGACGACCTTGGCCGAGGAAACTTATTGCCTGCTCAAAAGTGCATGGCGTGTGCCACGCAACAGCGTTTTGAAGCTGAAATTGGCTTGTCCAACTTGCGCTGACCCCAATGGTCGGAATACGATCGCCAAGTTTGAATCCGGGCTGATCGGTTTCCATTAAGAATGCGCTAAGTTCTGATTCGGAGGTTCGCGCGATCATGATGATCAGGTGCGCTCGGCCCCCGTTCGTGATGAACATCTTTTCGCCATTCAGATGAAAATAGCCTGGCTTTCCTTCAATCGGCGTTGCTAGTGTTTTGACCCGACGGGCGTCAGATCCAGCGTCTGGCTCGGTCAGCCCCCATGCGAGTTCGATTTCACCGCTAATTGCTCCCTTGAGATATTTTTGCCTTTGCTCCGGAGTCGTCAAATAGACCAAATGCGCAAGGCAAAGAGCGTTCAGCGCAGCCAAGTTCATGGCTAGGGCGGGATCGCCTTTGGCAACTAGGCGGCAAAGTTCGCAATAAGCAGCCGTAGAGAATCCATGCCCTCCCATTTCCTTGGGGACAATCGTGCCTAGCATTTTGCGGTCGGCGCAACGCTTAAAGATGTCGTCTGGAAGGCGATCCTTTTCCCATTCTCTTGTGAATGGCAAGACATCAGTTGCCACAAAATTGCGAACATCTTCGAGAAATTTCTGCTCTTCTGGGCACAGTTGCGTTGTCATCGTTAGGCGAACTCCTTCGTTCGGATTTAGGGTTGGAGTGTACCTATGGTTAGTGTGTCTTGGGCGTCCTGGCGAAAGCGCGACTACCTCTATGTTCAAATCGCCTCAATGGTATCCCGCGAGCACCACGTCACCCATAGGGCGTTTGGGAAGGCGAATAGCAGCAACACGGCTCCGTCGAGGAGCGAATACGTCTTAGTGGAAAGGAACATCGCCAACACGGC
>JANNJE010000144.1:0-5715 GCA_031405735.1 Armatimonadota bacterium
AGCACCACGGCGCAAGCAACGTTAGTTGCTAGGTCGCTGGTAAGCTGTTCGGTGGTCGCCGCTGTGTTGGATACGCCCAGGGACAGCGCCGTCCCGACCGCGCACATCGTGGAGACGTCATCGTGTCCTTCGTTCCGGACAATAAAGAGAAGCCCACCACTTTAGGAGAGATTTCTGGATTACCCGTCTACTTTCCAAACGAGAGCCGCAACGTTTCAGTTCGGCTCAATACGGACATTTCAAAGCTTGGAAAGGGGAAAATCGAAGTTGAATTCATAGACCCTGAGAGGATGAAGGGCTCGCCAGTTTTGAGGACAATCATTGCTATTGTCGAGTAGCCATGGCACTTCAAGCACTGCTTTTGGGACACGCTGTCATTTGCTCTTCAACCCAGCAAAATTTACAGGTGCCTGAAAATCGCCTGGCAGCATCAAATATTTCAAATTCGAGTGACCCGAACTACGAGTTACTTCTTGTAGATGTTCGATACGGAAATCTTCGCCTCACAAATTCGCTTGGGGTGCTTCAAGGTGAAAATGGACTCCGTTATGTTCCGATCAAGCAATTGGGGCAACACCTGAATTTCCACCTTTTTGTCGTGCCGCTTACAGGACAGGTGAACGGCTTTCTTTCTGTGCCTTCTGACAGAATTGAACTCAAGACTAGGTCGGGAACATGCAAGCGCAAAGGCGAAACCATTGCATTTGATCCTTCCCTATGCTTCGAGAAAGATGGTGAATTGTTTGCAGAATCGCAACTGTTTGCAATGATCACCGGGCTACAGTTTTCGTGGCGGATCCAACGACTAGAACTCGAGGTGCGCTCTGAACTTCCGTTGAACGTTCGCAATGAAACAACTGTTCGTCCAAAGAACCATGAAATAATTTCCACGAAAGATATGGAAGTCATTCGCTCTCCGTACAAAGCTTTTTCCTTTCCAGCACTTGATCTTCAGTTTTCCGCAGCAACAGACTCAACGACCGAGCAAACTACGCGAACCTCGTCGTTTGGAATAACCGGTATCGGCGATCTTGGCTATATGAACGCGAGATACCGGCTTGGCGCAGGGAGTGACGGAAGACTGCTTGCAGGACTCTCTTTGGGCCGAGAAGACTCTGGCGGAGGGCTTCTTGGGCCATTACGTGCTACTCGCTTTGAATTTGGCGACTTGAGTTTTTCTCCCGTTTCGTTACTTACACGATCACGCAGCGGAATTGGATTCTCAATTTCAAATTCGCCACTAATCGGCTCCGACAACTTGGCAAACGAGAACATTGAGGGGCACGGCAGAGCTGGGTCAACCATAGAGCTTTATCGCAACAACATCCGATTAAGTTCGTTGACCGTTGATTCAACCGGAAAGTTTGTGTTTAAAGACATTCCGCTAGAGGGTGGGCCTAACGTATTTCAGATCGTTGAAATCACGAACGAGGGCGAAGTCAGGGAGGAAGAGCGAACGCTCTATGGCGACGCTTCAGGTCCGAGACCAGGCGAGAACAGATATCAGATTTCTGCGAGCCAGGTTGGCAGTTCAGTTTTCGGGATAAATGAGAGCAGCTTTTTTACGAGGCGAAACGAGCTGATCGGACAATACCAACTCGGTTTAACATCGGGCTCGTGGATGTCGGCAACCATTGCCCAGCTTGATGGGGACGATGCCTCTGGCCGATACTTTGGCGCGGGATACCATTCTTGGGGCGGTGCGGCGAAATGGCACCTAAACGCAATGGTTAGCGATTCGGGCGGATCGGCAATCTCTGGCGGAATTTGGCAGAAGTTTGGAAGCAACACGATTTCTTTGGAACACACTCGACTCAATGATGAGTTTAGAGGAACAATCCTGCCTGAAATTGATTCCAACGCGACTTCAGTTACAAAACTCCGATTTGATGGAATCGGCAAAATCAATCAGAGCCACCTCTCCTATGGAATCAGTGCAGATCGTTACGATGGAACGAATCCGGCGACACTAATTCGGGCGAGATTGAGCGGCGGATCGGGCGACACGTATTTCTCAAACACGATGACGGCACGAGTTTCCAATTCGCCGTTTGCCGGATCAGGTTTGATTCAAATCCGAAAGAGGATGGACAGGTCGTCACTTCGATTCGATATGGGATACGGATTTGGTGAGAACACGGGAATTCACTCTGCCAGAATCGGAATTGACAAATGGCTCTCTCCTGACTATCGCTACCGCTATGGACTTGAATACGATGAAGCACGAGCCAATCATATAGCAGGCGTCGCGACAATTTACCGAGCATTCGGGCCGATTTTCGTAGGCCTAAATTTTTCGGCAAATCTTCGCGGTGGAATCAGTACAAATCTGCTGCTTTCTGCAGGCGTCAATGGGCTGTCTTCTGTTGATTCACTGCAATTGGTTCGACCTGGCAGCGGAGAATTGGGAAGCGTCTCGGTTCGAGTCTTCTTAGACCGAAACCTCTCAGGAACGTTCGACGAGGGCGATTTGCTATTGCCAGGGGTCGGAATCAAAGTTGGAAGAAACTCCTTCGCTGCAAAGACTAACGGCTCCGGGATTTGCAACCTAGAACGGCTAATGACCGGTCAAGAAATAGTGATCGCGCTCAATGAGATTTCTTTTGAAAACCCAAGTTGGATGGCAGAAAAACCCGGGGTTGTGGCGATTCTCCGACCTGGTTCCATGCTAAAAACGGACCTCGCGGTAATCGAATCTGCCGAGATTGAGGGCAGAATCTCTGGTGTGAGTCAAAACACCGGGTACGTAGTCTGGTTGGTCAATCCAAAAGGGGAAATGAAACAAATCAGCTACGTAGACGACGAATTTGGCTATGTTTTCAGCCACGTACGGCCTGGCGATTACACCTTGGTTTTAAGAAGCCCAGAAGGCAACGTGATCGCTGAGAAATTCATTCGGGCTCTCAAAGGAGAGTTTCTAAAGGGCTACGACTTTACAATTCAGCCTTAAGGACTACGGCTTGGCAACTTCGACAGCGATTTCAAAAGTGAATCCTGATTCTCGATAATCTACGACGACCTTTGATCCATCGGCAACTTCCCCGCTCAGAATCTTTTGGGCTAGTGGGTTCATGATGTGTGTTTGAATCGCCCTTTTGAGCGGGCGGGCGCCATAAACCGGGTCGAAGCCTGCCACGGCGATCTGCGTTTGCGCCTCGTCGCTTAAAGAAAGCTGAATTCGGCGGCTTTCGAGCCGTTTCATCAGTTCGGCAAGCTGAAGAGTCACGATGCTGCGAATCTCGGCTACTCCCAGCGAGCGAAATACGATCATGTCATCAATTCGGTTCACGAATTCGGGGCGAAACGCCGCACGAACCTCATCTAAAATTCGCTGCTTGGTCTCTTCAAATGAGCCATCCGAATCCCCAATGGAATCTTCAGAAACTGGCTTGCTCAAGCTGAAAGGATCGGCATAATGCTGCGAACCCAGGTTGCTAGTCATGATAACAACTGTGTTTCGAAAATCAACCGTTCGTCCATGTCCATCTGTCAGCCTGCCGTCGTCCAGTAGCTGCAAGAGCACATTGAACACCTCGGGGTGCGCCTTCTCGATTTCATCGAGCAAGACGACGCTGTACGGCCTGCGGCGAACCGCTTCAGTCAATTGTCCGCCTTCTTCAAACCCGACGTAGCCTGGAGGAGCACCTATTAACCTCGCAATCGAGTGCTTTTCGCCAAATTCGCTCATATCAATTCGAACAATGTTCTTGTCATCATCAAACAGGAACTCAGCAAGCGCTTTTGCGGTTTCCGTCTTACCCACGCCCGTTGGCCCCAAGAAAAGGAAAGAGCCAATTGGACGATTTGGATCGCTGATTCCGGCGCGAGAACGTCTAATGGCGTCGCTCACGGTTCGAAGCGCATCTTCCTGCCCTACAACTCGCGCTCGGAGCTTGTCTTCCATGGTCAAGAGTTTCTGCATCTCGCCTTGCATAAGCTTGCTAACGGGAATCCCGGTCCATTTCGCCACGACCTCCGCTATGTCTTCACTGTCAACTTCTTCTTTGAGCATCTTTCCGGATTCTTGAATCCGGGCAAGCTCCGACGATTCTTGATCTAGGCGATTTTGAATCTCTGGCATTTTGCCGTGCTGGATTTCAGCCGCTCGCCCCCAATCGGCCTCGCGTTGAGCCTGTTCTAGTTGTAATTTCAATTCCTCGTATTCAGTTTTGAACTTGCGAACACTCTCAATCCTCTCCTTTTCAGCTTGCCAAGTTGCGCGGAGGGCACTCGATTTTTCTTGCAAATCGGCAATTTTCTTTTCTGTTGCCGCCAAACGCTCTTTGCTTGGTTTGTCGTCTTCTTTCTTTAGAGCCTCTACATCAATGTGAAGTTGATTCATCTGCCGTTCTACTTCGTCAATTTCGGCTGGAACGGAATCAATTTCTATCTTTAATCGGCTCGCGGCTTCGTCCATCAGGTCAATGGCTTTGTCGGGCAAAAAGCGGTCCGAAATGTAGCGGGAACTCAATGTTGCCGCAGCAATAAGGGCAGAATCTGTAATTCGGACTCCGTGATGAATCTCGTAACGGTTTTTGAGTCCCCGAAGTATAGAAATCGTATCTTCGACGCTTGGCTCCGAAACAAACACTGGTTGGAATCGCCTTTCCAGGGCCGCATCTTTCTCTAGGTGCTTTCGAAACTCGTCGAGGGTTGTTGCACCTACAGTTCGCAATTCTCCTCGAGCCAGCATCGGTTTGAGCATGTTGGCGGCGTCCATCGAGCCTTCTGCCTTCCCTGCCCCAACCAAATTGTGTAGCTCGTCAATGAAAAGAATGATTCGCCCCTCAGAATTCTTGATTTCGTCGAGAACTGCTTTCAGGCGGTCTTCAAATTCACCACGATACTTGGCACCAGCAATCAATGCGCCTAAGTCTAGGGAAATGACCGATTTGTCTCTCAGGCTTTCCGGCACGTCGCCAGATGCGACTCGCTGAGCCAATCCTTCAACGACCGCCGTCTTACCAACCCCTGGCTCGCCAATGAGAACGGGGTTGTTTTTCGTTCGCCGGCTAAGAACTTGGATGACTCTTCGAATCTCTTCATCGCGACCGATAACGGGGTCCAGTTTGCCTTGTCTCGCCCTAGCGGTAAGGTCAATTCCGTATTTTTCGAGGGCTTGAAATTTGTCTTCTGGGTTCTGATCGGTAATCCGTTTTCCCATTCGGAAGGACTCGATTGCCTGCTCGATCGTAGCTTGGTCTGCTCCATAAGTGGCCAACAGCTTGCTTGAAAAGCCGCCCTCTGCCGATATTCCAATGAGAAAGTGCTCCGCAGAAACATATTCGTCCTTCATTGCTTCCGCGGCATTGAAGGCGAACGTAAATGCCTTCTGTAGCCTTGGGCCGATGGTGGTTCCGTATCCTTGACTCGTAGTTACCCGTGGATAGGTTGCCAGTTCCTCATCCAGCTTCGTCGCAATCACACGTGGGTCAACGCCAATTTTCTCCAGAGCAGGCGCTGCCACTCCGCCTTGTTGGTTTAGCATGGCGAGAAGAAGGTGCTCTACCTCAATGCTCGTGTGCTGGAGCTTAGTTGCAACGTCTTGCGCCTCTTGAAAGAGTTCTTGCGCTTTGATGGTCAGTTTGTCGAATCGCATATACTTTACTTGAGCCTCATACACTCAAATCATTTGGTGTACATAGTATAACGTAAGAAATTGGGTTTGGGTTCCGAAAACTTGGGGCGAAGGCAAGTGGTTGGCAGGTTGTGAGC
>JANNJE010000145.1:0-11319 GCA_031405735.1 Armatimonadota bacterium
TCATCTTTTTTAGTAATTTGGTTTCGCTTTTCATGCCTTATGCTCCAAGCGCAGACCTTAGTTTCAACTTGGGTATGGCACTTATGGCCGTTGGATATGTGCAGTACGAAGGGATCCGGACAAACGGTCTCTTTGGGCATCTTAGCCATTTCGCAGGGCCAAAAATGGCTGGCATTATGGTTATTATCAATGTCCTGATTTTTGCAATAGAGATTGTTTCCGAGCTAATGAAAAATATCTCCCTTAGCTTGAGGCTCTTTGGCAACATTCACGGAGGCCATGAAGCGGTAACAGCCTTGAACAACCTTTCGACAAATTGGCCGATGCCCTTTAACTACGTGACTGTTGGTTTCCTGCTTTTACCGCTCAAATTTCTTACCTGTATAGTGCAGGCACTCGTTTTTACTCTGTTGACTTGCGTTTATCTCTCGCTCGTAACTCATCATGAAGAGCACGGCCCATCCACAGAGGCGGCACCTGCTCACTGACAATTTCGAACAAAACATTAGGAACTCATCTCAGGAGGATATTTAGAAAAATGCTAGGAATCGGACTCGGACTTTCAGCGCTCGGCGTTGGCATTGGACTCGGACTTATTGGATACGGTGCTCTAACAGGCATGGCGCGACAGCCAGAAGCAATCGGCAAACTACAAACAGTTATGCTTATCGCTTTTGCGTTTGTTGAGCTTGTATTCTTGCTTACAGTTTTTGTTGCACCAGCATCGTTCAAGGGCGACTACGCTCCTGCACCTGCAAAAACAACATCCATCAGCAGCGCACAAAACTTAAGCTAATCACGTTTTGCACCGAGGTGAACTCGGTGCCCTGACCTTTTTGATTCGATCTATGAGCGAAACAACAGAACCAACAAAACGCAGCGGAGCGGCTATTCCGCTCATCGTCATCGGCCTTGCGCTGATGGCAGGTGGAGGGTGGCTTGCGATGAATCCGCCTGAGGGCCTAAAGGGATTCTATGAATCCCTGGAGCATCAGGGCATTGCACTCGACTTTGGAAAGACCATTTCCGCCATCGGCGTATTCATGGTTCTATTCCAGGTGATCAAGGGCTTCTTTTTCAACCCGCTCGATGAAGCAATTCACAATCGCACTAGCGAACTTGAATCAACATTCAGCGAAGCGGAAACTCTTCGCTCTGAAATCAAAACGATGCGAAGCGAGTATGAAACTCGGATCGTGAAGACCGAACTCGATGCCCGCGAGCAGATTCAAGCCCAGCTAAAGGAAGCACAAGCTTTGGCGCAACAGCTAAAGACTGAAGCCGCAGCGCAAGCAGAAGAAATGAAGCGAGCTGCATCAGCAGACATTGCAAATGAGCGCGACAAAGTGATGCGCGAGCTTCAAATCAACGTCGTGAACCTCACGCTTCAAGCCACTGAAAAGCTACTGGGTGAAAATGTGGATTCAGAGAAGAATCGAAAACTCGTTGAAGAATTCATCACCAAAGTGGAGGCTCCGATCTAAATGGAACTTCGAGTTGCGCGCCGATATGCAAAGGCTCTCTACCGCGTGGCGGTTGAGAACAATATGGTGGCGGCAGTCGAAGACGATCTGAACGGCGTTAATTCTCTTTTGGAGAACGACGACACGTTTCGAGACCTGCTTCTGGCCCCGACCTATGGAAGGGACACGAAGGAAAAAGTACTCGAAAAGGCATTTTCAGATCGAATCACGGGCGTGACGATGCAGCTTCTTCGCATTTTGCTCGTGAAGAGAAGAGAAGAGGAATTCCCTGCGATTCGTGAAGAATTCATTCGAATCCGGAGATTTGAAGGGCAAGTGCTTTACGCTGAGATCAGCTCCTCTGAAATCTTGTCAGAGCAGCACAAGAAATCTCTTATGGAGAAGCTTACAAAGATAACCGGAAAAACCGTGGAACCCAATTTTGTGGTCAATCCGAACTTGATTGGCGGCGTGAAAGTGAGCTACGACAACTATGTATTGGATGGCTCCATTCGTGGAGGCTTGAACCGACTCCGCGATGCTCTCCGCTACGATTTATTGAAACAGAACTAATACGGAACTAGAAAAACTATGGCGATTCGACCCGAAGAAATCACCTCGATCATCGAGGCCGAGCTACAGAAATTTGAGCGCAAACCTGGCGTTGAGCACGTTGGCACCGTGCTTCAAGTTGGCGACGGCGTAGCTCGTGTTTATGGCTTGCCAGACTGCCAAATGGGAGAACTCCTTGAGTTCCCTGGTGGCGTCATGGGCCTTGCACTGAACCTTGAAGAAGACTCCATCGGTGCTGTCCTTCTCGGCTCGGACGTTGAGATTCAAGAAGGCAACCCTGTCAAAGAAACTGGGCGAATTATCGAAATCCCAGTCGGCGAAGGCATTCTTGGACGAGTTGTAAACACTCTCGGCCAGCCGCTTGACGGAAAGGGCCCGATTGCTGCAACAGAATTCCGACGACTCGAAGTCATCGCACCTGGAGTTGTAGAAAGGCAGCCAGTTACCGAGCCTTTGCAAACGGGAATCAAAGCGGTTGACGCGATGATTCCCATCGGCCGTGGACAAAGAGAGCTTGTCATCGGCGACCGACAAACCGGAAAGACAACGGTTTGCATTGATACAATTCTCAACCAGAAATACACTCACGAACCCGGCCAATCGGCAGTTTATTGCATCTACGTCGTCATCGGTCAAAAGATGTCGAACGTGGCTCGAATTGTAAATACGCTAAACCAGTACGGCGCGATGGAGTACACAACTGTTGTAGTTGCCACCGCTTCAGATTCCAACGCAATGCAATATCTGGCTCCGTTTGCAGGTGCTGCGATTGGCGAATACTTCCGCGATAACGGAAAGCATGCTTTGGCTGTCTACGATGACCTTACCAAGCACGCGCAGGCTTATCGTGCGGTTTCACTCTTGCTTCGCCGCCCGCCAGGTCGAGAAGCATATCCCGGAGACGTTTTCTACCTTCACAGCCGCTTGCTAGAAAGAGCCGCGAAGATGTCCGACGCCTTGGGCGGCGGATCTTTGACCGCTCTTCCGATCATCGAAACCCAACAGGGAGACGTTTCGGCTTACATCCCGACAAACGTGATTTCCATCACAGACGGCCAAATCTACCTTGAACCAGACTTGTTCTTTGCGGGTATTCGTCCTGCGATCAACGTTGGAATCTCCGTTAGCCGTGTAGGTGGTAACGCTCAGATCAAGGCGATGAAGAAGGTTGCTGGAAAGCTCAAACTCGAAATGGCACAATACCGCGACGTTGCGGCGTTTGCACAATTTGCATCCGACCTCGACCGAGCAACCCAAATGCAGCTTCTTCGTGGCCAACGATTGACCGAACTCTTGAAGCAGGATTTGGCGACGCCTTATGATGTTGTGGATCAAGTAATTGCGATCTTCGGCGGCACTGGCGGATTTCTCGATGAAGTTCCCAACGACAGGGTTGCGGAGTTTGAAAAAGATGCAATTGCATACGTTCGAGAGAATTATCCAGACGTAGTTGAGTCAATTCGAACTACGAAGGACCTTCCAGCAGAAGCGGAGCAGACTTTGCAAAAAGCGTACAAGGAGTTTAGCGAGAAGTTTAGCGCGGGCTAGTTTTGGGAATGCGCGAACTTGTTCGCGCTTTTCCGCTCAAGCAATAAGATTCTTTCAAACTCGAAACAAAAGACACCACCAGAAAAGCGTGAACAAGTTCGCGCACTCCCAAAGAACCATGGCCACCCTAAAGCAACTTAGACAACGCATAAAGACAGCGAAGAACATCCAGCAGATTACGCGTGCGATGAAACTTGTTGCTGCTGCCAGGTTCAAGAAGGCTACGGATAGAGTTTTGGAAGCCAGGCCGTATTCCGACAAACTCAAGGAGTTCATGATGTCGTTGAGCGGGTCGGGCGACCTTCCAACCCACCCGATGATGCAAAACCGTGGCGGCGACAACTACGCGCTGATTCTCATTTCCGCTGAACGCGGTTTGGCTGGTTCGTTCAATACAAACCTCATTCGAAGGGCGGGCGATTTCATGAAAGAGCAACCAGGAGATGGCCAACTAATAACCGTTGGCAAAAAGGGCTTCGGATTTTTCAGCAAGCGTGGCTACAAAATGACTCACCACGTTACAGTCGCAAGCGCAGGAGCAACCCTCGCTGATGCCCAAGAAGTCGCTGGCGTAGCTCGTCAGCTTTTTGAATCTGGCGAAATTGACAAGCTTTACGTTTGCTATAGCAAATTCTTTTCAGCGATTCGGCAAGTTCCGACCATCGTTCAAATTTTGCCTATCGAACCCCCCAAAGCCGATGAGTCGAAGCCCGTTGGCGAAGGCAAATCGGACTACGTTTTCGAACCTGACGCCGAAGGCGTTTTGAACCAGCTCCTTCCCCGCTACTTCTTCACGCTCATTTGGCAAGCAATGCTTGAATCTACAGCAAGCGAATTCGGCTCCCGAATGACCGCAATGACCAGCGCGACCGATAACGCAGGCAAGATGATTCAAGAGCTTTCGCTGAAAGCCAACCGTACCCGCCAAGCCGGCATCACGACGGAGATTTTGGAAGTCGTCGGCGGCGCCGAAGCGTTGAATGGGTAACCGCAGAGCCCCTCCATTATTCGAGGAACGCCTCCCCCGCCGTTGGGAAATGAAATCGGGGAGAACGAGGGAGAGGTTGTGTCAAGCGAGAGGATTGGAACTATCCAAAAATTGAGCGTAGCCCTGCAAAAATACGTGCAACTCACCGATAAAACTAGTGAACTACCGCAATCGAGGTTAGGGAGTCGAAACACAAGCATGGGATATAGCCGCACGAATCGGGGAGATCAGACGGTCAGCATTAGCGTTGCTGGGCGAATCACAGGAACTGAAGTTCACACACTTCGGTACTGGGAAAAGGAGTTCGCCGACATTTTGCATCCCGTGCGAACCGACGGTGGCCAACGTCGCTATCGCCCCGAGGATATTCAAACCGTGTTTGTGATCAAACGTCTGCTTCGCGACGAAATGTTTAGCATTGCTGGTGCAAAGAGGCACTTGGCAAACCAGTTTCGATCAGCCGCATAGCATTGGCGTCCCGCCAATGAGCCGGAGCCACTATGTCCAATTTTCATCCTCCAATCGCACAATCTCAATCGCTTTTTACAGCGCGCAAGTATCAAGAAGCCCTTAAGGCTATGGAATCAGCGGTCGCTACTGATCCCGAAAATTGTGAATTACTGGCAGAGTTAGGACGCATCCTTTGCTACTTCCAAAGAGAAGGCGAGGCAGTAGATTGCCTCGAAAAGGCATCGCTGGCAACTGGTTCCACTGCTCTAGCGGCAATCCTAGCCAACTATGTAGATTCACGCAGAGATTTAACAAAGCGTCTGGACCTTCCAGATGCTACCGGCAACGAACTTTGGACACGAATGCAGCCCTATTGGCCTGCCACACCACAGTTTGTCGGTAACAGAATCTCAGCCATTCTCATTGTCAAGAACGAGGAAAAACACCTTGACCGATGCCTTCAAAGCATTCAAGGCGGCGTGGACGAAATCATTGTCGTTGATACAGGTTCTACCGACAAGACCGTAGAAATCGCAGAATCCTTCGGTGCTACGATCGGGCACTTTGAATGGTGTAACGATTTTTCCGCAGCCCGAAATTACTCATTGGGGCTTGCTACTGGAGACTGGGCTCTATGGATTGATGCCGATGAGGCTGTCACGCCAGAAAGCTGGAATCCGATCTATGAAGCCGTCGTTCGTCCGCACTTTGGGGGCTATTTCACCAGAATCGTTAATTTCACGGACGAGAATGAGACAACCGAATACACTCATGCTCCAATCAGGCTCTTCAGAATTGACCCACGCATTCGATTTACCGGTTCGATACACGAACAGATTTCCCCAGCGATTGATGCTTTAGCTTGGCCGACAGCTCATCTGGATAAAGTTACAATTCACCATTTTGGTTACAAGCCAAGTGAAATTGAAGCCAAAGACAAACTCAACCGCACAATTGACATGCTTCTAATTGAAATTGATAGGGAGCCGAATGATTCTTTTCATTGGTTCAACCTCGCAAATGTTTATTCGGTAGCCAAACGATATTCAGATTCAGTTGATGCTGCAAGAAAGTGCATTTCGCTAATGGAGCCAAATCACATGTTCGCTTCATTAACCTACCAACTTCTGGCTGGAGGATTGAATTCAATAGACCAAGCCGACGAAGCAGTTGACGCCGCGCTTGAAGCAAAACAAGCGGGCTGTTTCACCATTCTCAACCAATTTGAGCTTGCCCATTCGTACTTGCTGCTTCGTAAATTTGAAGACGGACTGGTGGCGATCGAAGCTTGCATGAACATGAGTTGGCCAGATGATATGACAGGCGACAAAGGAATCGCTTCACACAAAAGTCATGTCTTGAAGGGACAGATCTTGTGCGAATTGAACCGATTGGAAGAAGCCGGATCTTGCATTGACTTTGCACTCGGCGTTGACCCTGCCTTTGGACTTTCAAAGTTCGCAAAAGGAGTGATTCTCGAGCGCATGGGGAATCATAGCGAAGCAGAGAATTGGTTCAAAAATTGTCTTTCAGACCCATCCGTTGCTTGGCAATCGCTCAAGGGCTTGGGGCGAATCTCCTTTGAGAATGAAGCTTGGACTGCAGCCAAAGATTTTGCCTGGGCGGCGTTGGAGGCTCGTCCAAATGACAAGGAAGCCTGGATTACTTGGGCTAAATCGTTGGAAAAAATTGGCGATCCTGTTTTGATGAAGGAAGCATATCGGGCCTATACGGAGAAGCACGGCGACCATGCAGATGTTCTGACGAACTGGGGGCGTTCTTTGGAGTCTCAAGGCGACTATTCAGGAGCAGCCGAAAAGTACTTGCTTTCTACGGAAGTGGACCCTACTTCCTCAAACGCTTGGCTCAATTTAGGCGACATTCTCTTCAAAGCGGGGAATTTCAGCGAAGCCGCAACGAGCTATCAAAATGCACTGCAAATCGATCCGATTCAGCCTGAAGCTTGGTTTTGCCTCGGCAACTGCTGTGGAAATTTGAACGTATGGGAAGCAGCCGTTTCCGCCTATAATCAAGCATTAACGATTGACCCGAATCATTCTGGAGCGGCGCACAATTTGGAAGTTGCAAATGGCGAACTGACTGCTGCCTAGTATTCTTGGTTTTTGGAAACGAACAGTCTGCAGCCCTTTGATTTAATAGGACATATTGGACCTATAAGTCCAATATGTCCTATAGCCTCAAGCCACACTAAATAATGCCCTTCTCCCTTAACTTCGGATAGTGGCAAGCCTTGAACTTTTTGCCGCTGCCGCAGGGACATGGATCGTTCCGACCTACTTTGGACCAATCTTGCCTTGCTTCATCAAAAGGGGTGGTTGAGTTCGCTAAATCCATAGCTGGAACTTGACCCGAATCGCCATCTTCCATCCGCACCATTGCTGGCGCTCCATCGGCTGATTCATCTGACTGCTGCTCGTCCTGAACCTGAATTTCCGCTCGGAAAATCATTCGAACCGCTTGATCTCGAATTTGCTTGAGTGTGGTTTGGAACAGGTCAAAAGTCTCACGCTTGTATGCAACTAGCGGATCGGTCTGGCCGTATCCTCTCAGGCCGATGCCTTCCCGGATGTACTCAACCATCTGCAAATGCTCCATCCATTTGTCATTTACAGCGCGGAGCATGACTTGCTGTTCAAGCGACGCCATAATCTCGTCGCCATATCTCTCAGCTTTTTGTTCATAGGCAGCCATTGCAAATTCAGTACATTTGTCTATAAGCTCATCGCCAGCTGGAATAGCTCGAAGATCGTCTACCGTTGCAAAATCTACCAAAGGAAAAAGACCATTAAGGTCTTCGTATAAAAGTTCGTGATCGTAGTTCCTAGCCTCGGTCTCATCAATCACCCAAGCATCGTTTACAATGTCGGTTATCATCTGCTTGATGAACTCAACGAGATCCTCGCGAACGTGTTTTCCAAGCAATATCTCGCGCCTCATGCCATAGATATGTTCACGTTGCGCGTTTAAAACATCATCATATTCGAGAACGTGTTTTCGAGCTTCAAAGTAGTGGTTTTCAATTCGCTCCTGCGTTTTTTCAATCATTCTGCTAAGAAACTTTGCATTGACCTCCTCCATTGGCGGCCAAGCTTTCAACAATGGATTTTCGAGCATATTCGCATTGAAAATCTTCCAAAGCTGGTCTTCTAGCGAAACATAAAACCGGCTTTCGCCAGGGTCGCCTTGACGGCCAGATCGTCCTCGAAGCTGGTTGTCAATTCGGCGGCTTTCGTGCCTCTCCGTGCCTAAAATGTAAACACCACCGAGAGCAACGACTTCACCGGCAACTTCGCGACGCTCTTGGTCGCTCAATGGAAGCGGAGGAGCCGCGCGTTCTTTTCCGCCGCGTCGGAAGCTTGAAAAAGTGGAATCGTATTGTTCGAGCAATGGGTCGCCTTGCGAGTCTCGCGCACGAACGATCTGCTCATCTTGTATTCGTCCACCTAGCAAAATATCAACGCCACGACCAGCCATGTTTGTGGCAATGGTTACGGCGCCCTTCCGACCAGCTTCAGCGATGATAAGCGCTTCTCTTTCGTGGAATTTCGCGTTTAATATGTTGTGCGGAATTCCGTGAGTAAGTCCTTCTTCAAGATAAGTCTTGTTTTCACTTGTGAGTTTCCATTGTTCGAGCGTCCAATCCAAGTTTTCTTGCGAGAATGCCTCGCCGCTAAAGCCAATCTTGCTTGCAAAATTGGCCAATGCCTTTCGATCTTGTTCGATAAGGGGAGTATTTGTGATTTCAATTACATCCTTCACAATGTCCTTCGGAACGTCCTTTTTGACCTCAAGATGGTATCGAAGCCTTTGCGATAGGACCAGCTTCTGTAGCATATCGGTCGTCAATCGCTGTGACATAATTTCCGACATTTCGATAGAACGGGTTCCGATTAGGACGGGCTGCTGCTTGGAATAAAGCCTCAAGACATCCCAAGTAATTGCACGAAACTTCGCTTCAAGCGTCTTGAAAATGATGTCGCCGTGATCTTTTCGGATCATTGGGCGATGGGTCGGCACACACACTACGTCGAGGCCGTAAATCTTGCGAAACTCGTCTTCTTCGGTCTTTGCGGTTCCGGTCATTCCAGCAAGCTTTTCGTAGAGTCGGAATAGATTTTGGAAAGTAATAACTGCAACGGTTTGGCTTTCGCGCTGAACAGTGACATTTTCCTTAGCTTCAAGAGCCTGGTGCAGCCCGTCGCTAAGCCGCCTTCCAAACATGAGCCGGCCCGTATTTTCATCAACCAGAACAACTTCGTTTCCGCGAACTACGTAGTCCACATCTTTGTCAAACAGTGCAACCGCTTTTACAGCAGCATTGACGTGATGCAAAATCTTTGGATCGCTAGCGATATTGTCAATTTCCATCAACTCTTCGACAAGGTCCATGCCATCTTCAGTAAGTGAAACCGAATGGTTTTTCTTGTCCGCTTTGTAGTGAGTTTCGTTTTCCAGTTTTTTCGCGATTTCGTTTATGTGCTTGTAAAGCGAAACATCTTCGTTGCTCGCACCTGAAATAATGTGAGGTGTTCTGGCTTCATCAATGAGGATCGAGTCAACTTCGTCAACGATCGCGTAATGAAGCTCTCGCATCGAAAGTTGCGAAATATCAAACGCCATATTGTCGCGAAGGTAGTCGAATCCGAACTCATGGTTGGTTCCATAAACAACGTCGCACAGATAGGCTTCACGACGCGAGCACGGCACCAGATTCATGTACCTAGGATCGCCAAGTTCATCTGCCCCCGGAACATAAAGATAGCTTCCGCCGAGCTCTTCGGTGTCTTCGCCTTGGCCCTGAATAATGCCAAGCGATATTCCGAGAAAATGGAAGATGGGACCCATCCAGACTGCGTCACGACGGGCGAGATAATCGTTAGCCGTAACCAGGTGCGCTCCGCGCCCTGTCAATGCATTTAAGATCAGCGGCGCAACGGCAGCAAGCGTTTTACCTTCCCCCGTTTTCATTTCAGAGATTCGGCCTTGGTGAAGCACCATGCTTCCAACGTGCTGAACGTCGAAGTGCCTCATTCCGAGTGTGCGGCCAGAAACTTCGCGCACAACGGCAAAGACTTCAGGAAGCAGTTGGTCAAGCTTCTTGCCAGATTCGAATTGCTCTTTAAAATATGGACCCTTGGCTCGCAATGCGTCATCGTCAAGGGCAGAAATCTCAGCTTCAAAAGCGTTGATTTGTGCAACTATCGGAAGCAGCATGTCAACGTCTTTTTTGCTAGTGTCGAATATTTTTCGTAGGAAATTCATGGTTTTAGGTTATTGGGTAATTGGTAACTGGGTGCTGAGTTTTTTGGGTGTTGGGCTTTGGGTTATGGGAATGGAGCGCGGAATTTAATCCGCACCACGGTCCACGGAATTTATTCCGAGGAATCCCAAAAAACAAAGAAACACCTCTATTAACTGCGACGTAAACTAACAGTCGCCGAACTAACAAGGTCCAGCGCGATTCGGATGAATTCTTGAAGCTACAACTGAAGCCAATGGCTGCTTTCGAATAGAATGGATTTGAATGCGTTCCGAGGGCTCAGAAATCGGTTCTGAATCCTGCGAGTTCGTTTCCAAATCAAACCATTGGATCAGCAAATTCGTCACTGTCGCAATTCTGCGCGAAGTTTGAATTGCAATCGCATCTGAATCAAGATCGTCAGAATTCTCAAGACAACCCTTGCTCTCTTGTCGCGGATCGCAAAGAAGAGCCAACGCTTCCGTAAACTGGTTCGACGCAACGCAACGATCCAATCCAATGGAACCTTGGAGGATTAGGATCAGCAGGGCGGGCAAAAATGGAAGCATATTCTTCTCTTACGATTATAGCTGGGAAACGGCTTCAGGAATTTGAAATTGAGTACTTTAGATTGCCGATCGTGGATTGCGGTGAATAACGGAAGGCGGACCCAGTCAAACATCTGTTCGGCGGTGTCGGCGCGGAGAATGCCAGCCTTCGTAAAAGCCGCGTCGAATGCCGCCTCGGAGCCAGCCAGCGCGCCCGTATGAGATGCCGCGGCTTTTTGTCCTGATTCGAAGCGACCGACTTTCAACGCAATGACAGGTTTATGTTTTGTGACTTCGCTCGCGGCTTGAACAAATTTTTGTCCATCTGAAACGCTTTCCATGTAAAGCACGATGACGCGCGTATGTTCATCTTTTGCAACTTCGGGTAATACATCTGTCTCGTTGACATCGGCCTGATTGCCGAGGCTGACGATCTGCGAAAAACCGAAACCTTGCCCGCGCGCCCAATCAATGACTGCGGCGGCAAAC
>JANNJE010000146.1:0-4808 GCA_031405735.1 Armatimonadota bacterium
CCCGATCAGCCGGTCCGATTTGGAATCGGCGTTGGTACGCTGGTTATCCTTTTCAACACGATCATGCTATCGCTTTACACGCTCTCGTGCCACTCCTTCCGGCATTTGATCGGCGGAAAGCTTGACTGCCTTTCAAAAAAGCCAACAAAGCTCAAATGCTACACATGCGTAAGTGGTTTGAACACAAAGCACATGCTCTTTGCTTGGATAAGCCTCTTTGGTGTCATGGGTGCTGACCTTTATGTGCGAATGGTAAGCATGGGAATCTGGACGGACTGGAGGTTCTTCTAGATGTCCGAATTCCGCACATTCACCTACGATGTCCTTGTTATCGGCGCCGGAGGCGCCGGGCTTAGAGCCGCGATCGAAGCTGCCGATTCTGGCGTCAAAGTCGGTTGCGCTTGTAAATCTCTCCTAGGAAAAGCGCATACCGTAATGGCAGAAGGCGGCGTAGCCGCCGCGATTGGAAACGTGGACGACCGAGACAATTGGAAGGTGCATTTCACTGACACGATGCGCGGCGGGCAATATTTGAACAACCCGCACATGGCAGAAATTCATGCCAAAGAGGCTCCTGCGCGAGTCCTCGAATTGGAAGCATGGGGCGCACTTTTTGACCGGACCAAAGACGGGAGAATGCTCCAACGCAACTTTGGCGGCCACAAATATCCTCGACTTGCCCACGTAGGAGACCGAACTGGGCTTGAAATCATCCGCACCCTCCAAGATCACGCGATACACAAGGGAATTGAATTCCACATGGAATGCACCATCACGAAGCTTCTAACCAAAGATGGAAAGATTTGCGGTGCGTTTGGCTATATGCGTGAGCATGGGCAATTTGTCGTTTTTCAAGCAAAATCCATCGTCATGGCGACCGGAGGAATTGGAAAAGCGTTTTCAATTACTTCAAATTCATGGGAATACACTGCCGACGGACACGCTCTGGCATATCAGGCTGGAGCCGATCTCATGGATATGGAATTTGTCCAATTTCACCCCACCGGAATGGTTTGGCCGCCCTCGGTTCGTGGAATTTTGGTTACAGAAGGCGTTCGCGGTGAGGGCGGAGTGCTTCGCAACAGCGAAGGAAAACGCTTCATGTTCGATGACATTCCCGAGAACTACAAGAATCAAACGGCAACAGATGAAGAAGAAGGTTGGCGGTACGTTTGCGGAGACAAGGATGCAAATCGCCCCCCAGAACTTCTCACCCGCGACCACGTCGCACGATGTATCAATCGAGAAGTCAAAGCAGGCCGAGGTTCCCCTCATGGCGGCGTTTTCCTAGATATTGCATGGATCAAATCTCGCGTTCCAAACGGGGAGGAGCATATCAAAAAGAAGCTCCCAGCTATGTACCATCAGTTCAAAGAGCTTGCAGGAGTTGACATCACAAAGGAGGCAATGGAAGTCGGCCCAACCTGCCATTACATCATGGGCGGAATTCGGGTGGATGCATTCACTCAAATGTCAACCATTCCGGGATTGTTTGCAGCTGGGGAATGTGCGGCTGGGCTCCACGGAGCAAACCGCTTAGGCGGCAATTCTCTTTCTGATCTCCTAGTTTTTGGCAAGAGAGCCGGGGAACATGCGGCGATTTATGCGAGCGGTTCTTCCAAAACGGTTGCCGTCGAAGAGTCTCAAGTCAAGGAAGCGGCGGCATTTGCAGAAGAGCCATTTGCCCGAAATGCCACAGATGACAACGCTTTTCGAGTTCAGCGCGAACTTCAAGAAAAGATGCACGAGCATGTTGGAATTGTTCGAAATCAGGCTGAAATGGAAGCCGCGTTGCCCCTGATTGAAGAGTTTTGGAGCAGGGCGAAGGGCGTTTCCGTTGAAGGCAATCGCGACTTCAATCCGGGTTGGCATACTGCACTTGACCTTCCGAACCTTCTCACAATTTCGGAGGCGATAGTGCGCTCTGCGATGTCGCGAACAGAGAGCCGGGGCGGGCACTTCCGCGAAGACTTTCCCGACAAAGATGCTGAGCAAGCTAAGTTTAATTCAGTTGTTCGGAAGAACCCAGACGGCTCAATGGGAATTGAAAAAGTGGCTCTGGTAGCAAAAACCGACGAGCAGAAAGCTGTGATTGAAGAGATGGGTTAGCGAGCAAAACACCCTGGCTCTGTTCGCAAACGTTTTTCAATCATTAAACTCAATTTGACCAAAATTTGGTTGCAATTGTACGACTATTTTGCAGAATGCCGTTAAATAAGTGAAAAGTGGCAAAGTGGTTTTCGTCAATAGGCACGAATGCTTGTGAGGAAATAGTGCCACCCAATTTCCCGGTTCGAACATTTGCACCAGTTATTTTGTCGATCGTAACAAATCTCGTGAAATAGGAAGTTCCAGACCATTGCAAGCTCATTGAAATTATCTTCCCGTTTGCAAGACTCTGAATATCGTAAGGATATAAGCCGTTGGAAACCGATTGCGTATCGGTATTGCGCCACAAAACGCTTCCATTAGCAGGAGAAATAGACATCAATTCTCCAAATGCGCCGGCTTCGACTCTTCGCTTCAAGAAGACCCTGCTATCGGCGTCAAAACTGAATCCAAGTAGATGCAATCCTTGTGACTCTTGCTTACCTACCAAATTTTCCCAGAGTTGCAGACCATTAGCCGCATTTAATTTTCTTACAATTGTTCGTCTAGTCGGTGCATTGAACCCCGAAACAAATCCAAGATAGATTGAGCCATCTGGTGCTACATTTGCTATTGTTCTACTAAATCCATCAATCCAAAGAACGGGCTGCTCAAACAATATCTTGCCCGTTTGCCGACTGATTTTGGAAACAAGATACGCAATCAGGACCGGATTTCCGTCATTGCCAAATTCAACCGTCGCGGGCCAGCCCGAATTAACTAACTCTGAAGTAACAGATTTGAACAAATTGTGACCAGTTGCCGAGTCAATCTTAGTAATCGTGTGATATTGTCCGGTGCTGTCTAAGGCAAATATTTCCCCTAAAGGCGAAATGTGAAACTTTTGGCCGTCCTTGGACTCCGACAACCAAAGATTTCCACCCTCGCTCCACGAATATCGTCTCAAAATCCCTGTTTCGTAAAAGAGGACGTCACCGTTTGGAAAAGTTCCGACATACGTAGAGTGTTGATCGCCCTCAACAGTTTCCAAGTGATTGAGATTTCTATCAAGAAGCAAACAGGCTGAAGTGTTTGAAGCATTACCAGACACAACGATTCCCTGATTGGTAAATTTCGCTGAAACTGGCTGAAAAGCAGAAATGTGTTGAGGCTGGACCTGTTGCTGCCAAATTCTCTCGCCATCCAATTTCGAGTACCTTGAGCATCGTAGGGCAAACTGCGAAGTCGAAACAAAAATGAGTGGATCAGTTGAGCGAACCGGAGGTTCGGTGTACAGATCCGTTAAATATGTTTCTGGCGCAACAAACTCGGTGGTCCACTTTATGGCAAGCGATTCAGGCGAAAGTGCAACTAACTTTGACGGCGAGGCTTGAAGGAAAATTGTATCGTTGCTCGATCGAATCAATCTGGAAGTCCCTAGATCGTCAAATTCCCTTTGTCCTAGTTCATTCCCGTTCTGTGAATTCCTTGAACTTACTGTGTATTTGTACCATTCACCCATAAACCCGGTCAGTCCAATACCTGCGACAATTGAACTATCCGAAATTTCCATGTCATATCTTGACATGGAGGCTGAACCCATCAAGACTAGCTGATGATTCCAAACAAACTGGCCGTTTTCATAGGAGATCTTAGCAATTCTCGCATCAATTGAAGTGCGGAAAAGTACAAAAATATCCCCATCCCGTGATGGCAGAGTTTTGTCGAGAGCTACGTTTGGAATAGTCCATCGTTGCGCTCCAGAATCCGGATCTAAGCCAGATAAGCTGTGATTGATTAAGTCATATAGAAAGACACCTTGATTTGACACAGAAATCTCGCGAAAAGCATAGCTCCGGCTCCACATTTCGTTTCCGTTAGCAGGGTCAAGGCGTTTAAGCGAGAGTTCGGGATAAGTTTCGTGTTTATAGATTTGAACTGTTCCAACTTGGTGTATAGAAACTTCCGAATTAGATTTGAAAGACTTCGACCAGATTGTTCCACCGTCGCTCCCTCGAAGCCGCATCAACTGGTTTCCGTCAGCTCCAATTATGGGAATCGTAAAGTAATAGGTAACAAGAATTTCATTAGTCAATTGGTCAATAGCCAGGTTGAATTGAACTGCTTGACAAGACCCTAACGATTTGCTCCAAAGCAATTGACCATTGGGAGAAATCTTGTATAGAAATGCCATTGAGCCAGGGAAGCTCGAGTAATGGCCGGCAATAACTAGGTTGCCGTCACGGTCGAAGGCGCTTGCTCGTGGACTTCTTTCTAGATTTGATACAAGAATTGAGTATTGCCGTTGGTCAACCGGTATTTGACAATAGCCGAATCGAGCAACACCGACTAGCACGATCACCGTAATCAGGCCATAAACGAACCTCATTTGAATATTGTACGTTAAGATTGCTCGCATCCAACTCCATCGGATCACAACCAGATCAAGCCTCATCAAAAATTGCATAACCACTTTTCCATTGCACGCAGATTTAGCAACCGAGTAGCCTTACCAAATGAAAAACGACGAATATGTCCTCGGCGTCCAGGACGAAGAGGTAGAACGGCTAGGAATTCAGCACCAGGTTTGGCGTCCGATGATGCTGCAATGCTGGAAGCGGGGCCGGTGCGCACGGGGTCGCGGCTGCAGCGCTACGTCGCGCTCGTGCTCGTGCTCGAGGCGTTCATGGTCGCCGTCTTCGCCGCCCGGGACGTCTTCC
>JANNJE010000147.1:0-2496 GCA_031405735.1 Armatimonadota bacterium
GAATAGGAGATATTCGGTTCAGCAACGGTTTTGATATAACCGTTGACCAAGCCCAAATGATCGCAGACGTCAATACGAGTCCAACTCCTAGTAAGTGCTCTTGCGAGGCAGCAGTGTCTTCGAGATGGACCGCCCGCCCCAATATGACCAAGGCGGCACCCAGGAATGCGATCACGGCCCCAACAAGAACCATCGGGCGAAACTCCTCTTGCTTTACCAGCATTGCCAATAGCGCCGTCCAAATCGGAGAAGTTGTGAGCAAGATTGATCCCTCTGCGCCTCCAGTCCTTGCCAATCCTTCAAGGAAGAAGATCATATAGACTCCCAGGGAAAGAAAGCCCTGAAAGTAGGTCCTGAAACGATCTTCATTGGGAACTGTAAGGGGTTCTCTTTGCCATACGCAGATTACGGCAAGGATGATCCACATGGGGACCATTCGCGCGATACTTGCGGCGGCAGGTGTCACCTCATGATATAGCAGTTTGATAGCGCCAAAGTTCACTGCCCAAGTTGCAATCGCAACTACAAGCGGCCAACTGATTCCAGGATTCGGTTTCGCAATCAACTGACTACAGTGCCGCCTTCTCGCAGTGCCAGAATTGCCCTGACTTCATCTGCTTGCTCGGGGGTATCAATGGCAAGTTCTGCACCTACAGATTTGGACATCTTGATTCGAACCCCGTTGCAAAGGAACCGAAGCTGCTCCAAACTTTCTGTAAGTTCAATCCCCGTAGGTTTCCACCTCGAGAACTTCAGCAAGGGCTCGCGACGGAAGGCATAAAGCCCAAGATGTTTTTTCAGTGAAACTTCACGAGGATTTCGAGCGAAAGGAATCGGATACCGACTGAAGTAAAGTGCAAAATCATTCTCATCCGTGACAACTTTCACCACCGCTGGGTTCTCCTCTTCACTTTGTGCACAGTCACAATATACGCTTCCCATCTCAATCGAAGAGTCGTTCAGTAGAGGATTTGCGCATGCCGCAATGCTTGAGGGCTGAATCAGCGGTTCGTCGCCTTGTACGTTTACGTACACTTCAGCAACCAGCTTTTCCGCGACTTCCGCAATTCGATCCGTGCCAGTGATGTGGTCGTGGCGAGTCAGAATTCCCGTTGCCCCAAACGCAGCGCAGGCGTCAACGATCACTTGGTCTGGCGTTGCAACAACAACCCGGTCGCCAACATTCGAGGCAATTGCCGCTTCATAGACGCGTTGAACCATGGTTTTGCCCAAAAGATCAACAAGTGGCTTACCGGGGAATCGGGTGCTGCCCATCCGGGCGGGAATGACAATGAGGCACTTCATATTCCCGAAAGATTACTCGGAAGCAACGATTGCGTTCACTTCATGTTTGAAGGAACCGGAGCAGCATCTGCTCTTCTAGAATCTCTTTCTGCATGCTGAACTGACATTCTAAGGCCAGTCATCGCACTTGTTTCTCCAATAGCGATCGTAAGCGAGAATTCTTTGTTTCCCGTATCCATCGCACAAATCATCTTTCGATGCCGCCCAACTTCCCAGAACCAATAACGGGACTTTGAGGCAGTAACGACTTGCGTCTCTTTCCCTACTTCATACCTGGCATTTCGAATCGCTTCTTGAATACGAGCCTCTTCGACATTTAACAACGTGCGGACGGCTACTGCAAGCTGATCTTCGAACGTGATTACGCCGTAGGATTCTAGGTCGGATTCCCAGCCCCTCGCCCGAAATCCTTCGCCAAACTGGGCAGGCAAATCGCGAAATTCGTACGATTTTTTTGGTTTAGCGTACAGGCTCAATGCCTTTTGCCCAGGATCGCCAACATGAAGAGTTTCCCCTTCGTTTCGCAATACAATGGTAGTAGAGCGGCCAAAATTTGGGGTGGGAACTTTTTCAACTGAAGAAAACAAAGGCTTAGGTGATAAATCTAGTCTTTCAGGATCACCGCAACCAGCCATTGCCACAGAGCCGCCAATTGCAATCAACCACAAGCCTCTATACTGATTCGACTGCCAAGATTTTGTATTTCTGGTTTCCACCAGGCGCCTCCACTTCAATTACTTCTCCAACGACCTTGCTCAAAAGGGCTTCGCCTAAAGGAGAACTGATGCTAATCAGATTATGCGTTGCATCTGCCCCAAAAGACCCGACCAATGTGATAGTAAATTCATCTCCGAACTCGACATCTTCGAGCTTTACCTTTGAACCAAGATGAGCCAAATCATGCCGATCTTCCGGGCGTTCGACGATCTTTGCCCTCATGATTGCCTTTTCGAGATCAGCAATTCGGCTGTCCAATCGTTGCTGATTCAGTTTGGCTTCATGGTACGCTGCGTTTTCCTTGAGGTCGCCGTGAGATTTGGCTTCTTTGATCGCATCAGCAACCTTCGTGCGTTCCACCGTTTTCAGCAAAACGAGTTCACCCTTCAGCTTCTCTAAGCCTTCTTTTGTAAGCAAAACATCGTTCGACATGAAGTTCGTATTATGGCACGGTTAATCAACAACTTCGATGCT
>JANNJE010000148.1:0-3927 GCA_031405735.1 Armatimonadota bacterium
CAAAATGTCAGCGAGGAGCTGGATGCGAACACGGTTTTGCAGATGCTAAAACTTCTGCGGCCGGACTTGGCTGACGCTATTCCTAAACCAGTTGCAAGTGTAAGAACAAAGAAGTCTGGTTCAAATTGAGACCAACTTCAAAGGAACGAAGGCGATTTGCTACGGAGCATTTGTCAAATGGTGCTCTAAGCTAAACAACTCTTCAATTTCACCTTCAGAAAGCGTCGCGACCACGGTCTCATCGCTCGAAACGGATTCCCGAAAGTCGTGCCCTTCCCACCCATATGTTTTTGTTACGCGCACACGTAGTAATCGGGGAGTCAAACTTAGCTTATCTACTTCTTTGACGACCGACTACTCGGCTTGGGAGTGTCATGCACCAGTGGCTGATCCACCGCCATGCCTTTCGGATACCCATAGGCTTCTGGAGCTTGGAGTTTGCCACGCTCGTCTCGCGGCTTGTCGTATTCAACCTTTGTTGGATGAGCTTGAACCCATGGGTCGTTTCGATCCGCGATCAGCAGCCAAGAAACCATAACTCCCGGCTTGTTTGTCTTGATTCGGAAGCGATTGTTCTTGACTTCGCCAACCACTTTCGCCAGAACGAAATCTTCGCTATCGTCTCGAACAGTAAGGTGGATCGTTGGTTCGATGTTGATTGAAGAATAGTATTCAGGAAGTTCAACCCATGCGTTTCCAGTTGTGTCGGTAGTGATAGAGCCACGATATAGGTTCCAAGGCTTGGGAGCTTCCATCGAATAGTGCCGAAGATACTTGTTGAGTGGATCGGCGGGATGGTCAATTACAAATGACTTTGTCCCGGATGCGCCGGTGTCGCCAATTGCATAAAGGCCGAATCCAGTTCCAGATGATTGAACGCCTCGAACTCCGTAAACTACACCAGTTGTGCTTGAAGCAACTCCGTAAACACCAAAGGCAGATACATCGTCTCCGACAGACCCATATACACCGTAGTCCGCACCCGAATTCGTCAGCGAAGCTGAATTTCCATATACGCCTAACATAGATACTCCGCTACCAAGTGCGTTGCCGTAAGCACCGTAAACGGTGCCTGCATCAGAATCCCCTTGAGAGTAAGAGCCATACGTTATTGAAAATCCATTCGAGCCAAAGTGCGCTGCTCCAATGGTTGTTGTCACACCTCCTGTAGATTCCAATTCTCCTCCGCGATATGGAGAGAGGCCCTTTACCCCGTATCCAAGCGTAGATTCAGACTCGCCGTATACGCCATAGTTAGTTGAGTTTAAGTCGGTTGCATGGCCATATACTCCGCGCCCACTATCAGCCGCGCTTGTGCCTTGGACTCCGTAAGAAATGAACACGCCAGTGCCAGATGCATCTCCCCAAACTCCGATGCCTCGGCTCGTTTGGCCACGGACGCCAGTTCCAATAAGGTCGCCAGTAATTCCAAATACACCGTAGCCAGTTGGGCTAGAACTTAGGCCATAAACACCGTAATTGAGCCCGGATAGACTATTGGCAACGCCGTAGATTCCGCGACCAGTTGGGCTCCCCGAATCGCCTTGCACGCCAATCGTTACACCGGATGCCCCTGAAGCGAGTCCATAGACACCTCTCCCAGAAGTGCCCGTTGACTCTCCGCGAACGCCATGAGCAAATGAACCTGAGGCATGTTGATTAAGACCATAAACACCTGCACCACTGCTCGAAGAATTCGTACCAGACACCCCGTATGCTTCGCCGGTCGTAGCAGTTGCATCTCCCCAAATGCCGAAGTTTGGAGCTTCAGCTCTGACTCCGTAGGCTCCGGCATTTGTGGTGAGTCCGAAGACTCCGCCAAAATTTGCTACATCACTCCTTCCAACCACGCCATACGACAGATTTGAAAGCCCGTAGACTCCCCAACTGGCATTTGACCTGCCAAAGATTCCGTATCCATTCTGCGATTCGCCAGCAATCGCCGAAGTTACTCCCGGCGAGCCGCTTATCACACCTGAAACAACGTGAATTCCAAGTCCTGTGCCTAGATTCGTCAGCTTGAAAAGCGCGTTTGGCGGTGTGTTTACAGTTCCCGATCCAGTATAGGGAAGCGCCAGCGCATTGGCAGTAATTCCGGTCAGTCCTGCCCCGCCGCCTATGAATTGGCCAGCCCGCATGGTTCCTGAAATGTTTCCATGGCCCGATTGAGATGTGCCAGGCGTGGTTGGCTGCAGGTTGACGAAGGCTTTTGGCGCGCCAAACTGCGATTGTGCGGTTGTTGTGGTCAACCATAGTATGCCAGCGGTGCCAGCAAGAGTGACGGCGAAACAAAGTGTTTTGTTCATGGAAAGATGACTCCCTTAACCAAACCATTGTAACCCAGTTGTTCTGCCTGCGAGCTACTTCATCAGCTTTACTTGCGAGAACGTTTGCTGATCTGGCAATGATACGGGGAATGTCTCAGGTGGTGATCGAGGCTGAATTGAGGATTTTCATCCCATTCTTTCGTATAGAAAACTCATGAGGGCAAGTCTCTTTCTCGCAGCAGGTATTGGGTTGTTTGCCGCCACGATTGGAGCCTCGCCGCAAGCGGATGATAGGGAAGGGCTCATCGCAGGATATCGAAGTTGGACCAAGGCAACCAAAGCTCCGCAAGATATGTCGCCTGCTCTTGCAATGTCTTGCATTGGGCCGATGAAGTGGAATCGCAGTGACAATCCGCACGTTAAAAAGGTCTTTGTCGTGTATGTCAACAAGATTGGCGCAAAGGCAATGTTCAAACGGGGCACGACCGTTTTTCCAAATGGCACGGTGATCGTGAAGGAAAAGTACGACAGAACTGATCTTGCAGTTCAAACTAAGCCTCAATCCATGACTTATGATCGAAAGCTAAAGCCGACAGCCAAGCCCCTGCTCTTGACGGTAATGGTCAAGATTCGAGGGAACTGGGAATACTTCTCGGCTGGCGGCGACGGAAAGGTTCAGAAAGGAAGTTCGGTTCCATGCCGCAACTGCCATGAATTCAGCAAGAGCAACGACTTTGTGTTTCGGCCTTACGTGCAAGGTGCGGCGCAAGCTCCGAATCCGTGGAGGTGAGAAGCGCCGAGACCCTCAACTCTTACTTCGCTACCTAGTTATAGGGATCAAAAAGCAATTCATCTCTGACCTAACCTTTTTTCCTATGTAACCAAGAAATGGCAGATTTCAAGATCGTTTTCGCACGCCCGTTTCGGCGCATTTCTTCAGCGAGAAGTTTGTCAACTCCTGGATACGGTCCACCGCAGTACTTTATGTAGGTTGAAAGCGATACACCGTGCGGTCGAACATCAATCGATGCACCTCGCTCGATCAAGATCTTTACGCACTTAGTTCGGCCAGCACTTGCAGCGAAAGCAAGTGCGGTTAGACCCTCTATGTGTGCTTCCGTCTCCAGACGGGCACCGCGATCGAGAAGGAGCGTCAGGATCTTTGAATTGCCAAAATCTGCTGCGGTCATTAGGAGTGTCCAGCTTTCTTGGAGGTTCGGATCGCCACCTTGATCCAAGAAGTCTCGGATTGGCTGAATCCTAGCCCTCTTAATGTCCTTGTACAGATTGTCAAAAGGTGCTTCCATTATTACTAATCGCCCTTTCCTTAGCCCACATATTATCCAAATAATTCTTGAAACACGGACGGGTGGCCGGGCTAAGCAGTGATTCCCTTTTGTGGGTGCCACTGTCATCCGAGGAACGAGAATGGCAGTGAGGATTCGGAAAAACTTGTCTGCTACGCCCTGAAGGATCGTAGAAAATGAAGCAGGCTATGTAAACACACTTGCGAGATAAGCACTGCCCTGTTCGTTCCTCGCCTGTCAGATTGTAAGATGATTTGTCAATATGGGTTGGGTTCGGTTCGCCAAGGGGTGTTCCTATGGATGAAGTTTCCGCTCCTCTGTTGATCGACACCACCGTGAACGGCAAAGCGGTC
>JANNJE010000149.1:0-4126 GCA_031405735.1 Armatimonadota bacterium
GAGAAAATTAGAATCGTAATGGTGACCGGTGACAGCCGTACCACTGCCGAAGCGGTCGCTAAGAAGCTTGGAATCGTTGAAGTCCACGCCGACGTCCTGCCCGAAGGAAAGATCGAAATCATCAAGAATCTTCAATCTGAGGGCCGATTTGTTGCTATGGCAGGCGACGGAATCAATGATGCGCCAGCACTTGCACAGGCACAGGTTGGCATCGCCATGGGAACAGGAACAGATGTAGCGATTGAAAGTGCTGGAATCACCCTGGTCAAAGGAGACCTAACCGGACTTCTCCGAGCAAGCCGATTGAGTCGCGCAACAATTGGCAACATCCGCCAAAATCTCTTCCTCGCGTTTATATACAACATCGTTGGCGTACCGATTGCAGCCGGAGTCCTTTATCCGTTTACTGGATTGCTTCTGAGCCCCATGATTGCTGCCCTCGCGATGAGTTTAAGCTCTGTATCCGTGATTGGAAACGCATTAAGGCTTCGCTCAGTGGCCCTGTGATTTCGTCGCGCGATCCGTGAGAATATGAGTTGCGGATCTCAACTCCTCCAGCCTTCCCCTTCTCTAGGAACGATAGAACGGAGAGGGAATCTGGAATGCCCACTGCGGTAAACTGAAAGCTCCCGACGAGCTTGCTTGCGCCACTGTAGCCGCATCAACAATTTCAACTCGCCGGACGTGTAAGAACCTTATGACTCAACGTGTCTATCTGTTTCGCGATGGCAATGCCTCTATGCGCGATCTACTTGGCGGCAAAGGTGCAAACCTTTGCGAAATGACCAACATTGGGCTTCCTGTTCCTCCTGGTTTCACCATCACCACTGCCACCTGCAACGAATACTACGCCCAGGGGGCGAAGTTGCCCGAAGGGCTAATTTCCGAAACAAAAGCCGCAATCGCTGATTTAGAAAGCCAAATGGGACGAACTTTTGGCGGAACGGAAAAGCCGCTTTTGGTTTCCGTTCGATCTGGTGCGAAATTCTCCATGCCAGGCATGATGGACACGGTACTCAACCTTGGTTTGAACCCAATGACCGTCGAAGCGCTGATTCAGGAAACAGGCGACGCGCGATTTGTCTACGACAGCTACCGCCGGTTCATCATGATGTTTTCTGACGTGGCATTTGGGCAAAGCAAGCACCATTTTGATCAAGAGATTTTTCAAGCGTTTAAAAACCGGGTTGGCGCGAAAGATGACTTGGACCTTTCGGCGGATCAACTAAAGGACATCTGTGCTCTCTTCCTTCAATATGTGAAGGACCATGCCGGTCGTGAGTTTCCGACGGACGTTTGGGAGCAGCTTGCACTCAGCATCGAAGCCGTTTTCAAGAGTTGGCACAACGACCGCGCAATCGTTTATCGCCGAACTGAGAAAATTCCAGAAGAAATCGGAACAGCAGTTACTGTTCAATCCATGGTTTACGGCAACGCGGGCGACGACTGCGGAACCGGCGTTGCATTTACCCGCGACCCGAGCACAGGCGAAAAGCATACGTACGGCGAGTATTTGATGAACGCACAAGGCGAAGACGTCGTTGCAGGAGTCCGAACTCCCGTTCCAATCAGCGAGCTTGAAAAGCAAAATCCAGAAGTTTTCAATGAATTCATTCGACTCTGCAATTTGCTTGAAAAGCATTACAAAGACATGCAAGACCTTGAATTCACGATTGAGCATGGCAAGCTATTTATGCTCCAATGCCGATCTGGAAAGCGAACTGGCCCAGCGGCGGTTCGTCTTGCGGTCGAAATGGTAGAAGAGGGCTTAATCACTAAAGAAGAGGCACTTCTTCGAATTTCCGCATCGCACCTTGATCAGCTTTTGCATCCTCGCATTGACCCCGAGGCAACTGCAAACACAAAACCGATTGCGACTGGACTTGCAGCATCGCCCGGAGCCGCTGTAGGCAAAGCCGTATTTGATGCCGACACAGCCGCCGAAATGGGGGTTCATGGCGGTGCAGGAAAGAGGGTTGTTTTGATTCGTGATGAAACGAATCCCGATGATGTTCATGGAATGCTAGCGGCGCAAGGCGTACTCACAGCGCGAGGCGGAAAGACCAGTCATGCGGCCGTCGTTGCTAGAGGATTTGGAATTCCATGCGTTGCTGGAGCCGACTCAGTTACCGTGAATGCAGAAGATGAGCGAATGACCGTAGGCTCATCAGTCGTCAATCGTGGAGATTGGGTTACCCTCGATGGCAGCACTGGCGCGGTTTATCTGGGCGCGCTTCCTCTAATTGATGCAGAAGTAAGTGGATATTTCGCGACTCTTATGTCCTGGGCAGATCAGTACCGAACGATGAAAGTTCGAGCAAACGCCGACAATCCGCGGGATGCGATTCAAGCAATTGAATTCGGGGCAGAAGGCATCGGGCTCTGTCGGACTGAGCACATGTTCTTCGAAGCGGAACGGTTGCCCATTGTTCAGCAGATGATTTTGACCAAAGATGAGGCTGTTCGGCAAAGTTGTCTCGACAAACTTCAGGTGGTTCAACAGGCAGATTTTGAAGGGATCTTCGAGGCAATGGAAGGCAAGCCAGTAACCATTCGGCTGATTGATCCTCCTCTCCATGAATTTCTTCCCAATTACGAGACTTTGCTAAGAGAAACGACCGAGCTGAAGACGAAAATCGTCCACGGGCATGACGAGTTAGCAGTCGTGTTAAAAGAGAAAGTCGAATTGATGCATGCCGTCGAAGCGATGAAAGAATCGAACCCGATGCTTGGACTTCGAGGAGTTCGACTTTCTATCATCATGCCCGGCCTTGTAATCATGCAGACTAGAGCGATACTCCAAGCTGCGGCCAAGTTGATAAAGGATGGCAAGCGAGTTTATCCCGAAATTATGATTCCGCTCGTTTCAACTGTGAATGAGCTCAAAATTGTACAAAATCAGCTTGAAAGCGAAGCGAAAAAGATTGTACAAGAACAAGGCGTAGAGATTCCTTATATGTTTGGAACTATGATTGAGTTGCCTCGCGCAGCACTGACTGCTGGCGAAATCGCCGAATACGCGCAATTCTTTAGCTTTGGGACTAACGATCTTACTCAAACCACTTTTGGATTTAGTAGAGACGACGCAGAAGGCAAATTTCTTCAGCGATATGTGGAGCAGAAAATCCTTTCGATCAATCCATTTGAAACCATTGATTTCACTGGTGTAGGCAGGCTAATGAAGATGGCTGTCACCGAAGGCAGAGCGGCTAGGGAAGGGCTGAAATGCGGCATTTGCGGAGAGCATGGGGGCGACCCTGAGTCCATCTATTTCTGCCATGAGCTAGGGCTGGATTACGTTAGCTGCTCCCCGTACCGGGTGCCGATTGCAAGGCTTTCGGCAGCTCAGGCGGCGATTCGGGAGAGAGTGAAGGTTACTTTGGATAAATAGGCGAGGTCATTGGGTAAATAGGTAATTGGGTACTTGGGTCATTGGTTGAATATGCTCTCGATTCTCACATCAATGATATCTGCTTTAGCGGTCGGTGCTTTCGCAAGAACCGAACCGGTTACCATAGATTTTCAGCTATCTTCATTTCTCAATCTCTATTTTTCAGCGCGAACCGGAACCGCTGATTCACTTCCCAAGCGCGTTCTTGATACAGGTGCAGCTATTAGCGCGGATGGTCGCGGTTTAGTTTCGGGGGCAGCGGTAGATTCAAGAGCTGTAACGGCCAATTCGCCTGAGAATTTCAGGGAACTATGCGGCTCATTGCCTGAAACTATTCAGCAAGGAGGCAAGGATGTTTTGGCGAAAAAGCTTGCTTTGTCGTTTGCTGATGCACTTTGCAGCCTAACACCATCTCAGTTGGAAGGATTTACGAAGAATTCAACTGGAACATTAACCAAAGTCAAATCTGAATTGGAGTCCACTTTTTTTCGTCACCCAAACTTAATTTTGGACGTAATGGTTCGCCTTGGAATGGGTGCACAGCCGCTGAATATTAAAGTTGTCCTGGTTCAAAATGCGCCCCTTCCTGGGGCAATCACGTATCGCACACAAAGAGACGGGACAATTTGCGTAGTTTCCACCTCCAAAATTTCTGGAAGCGACTTGGTGGAAACGGTCCTGCACGAGGCAATTCATGCACTCGATGTTGGACAGCCAGGTAAACTCAACCACTTG
>JANNJE010000150.1:0-1245 GCA_031405735.1 Armatimonadota bacterium
CGTACTCGGGTCTTCATCAGCTAATTGTCCTACAGTTCTAGCGAGTCGAAGTAGGGCATCGTCTGTAACATTCGAAAACTCGATCTTATCTCTCATCAACTGCACCCACTCGTCTCCCCGCACGAATTACATTTCATACAAACCCCATTCCTCACCAAAGTAAACGCCCCGCAATTTCCGCAAGGATCGCCTTCGTAGCCCTTGAGCCTGGCTTCCCGAATCTTTTCCATCATTTCCCCAGGGGCTTGAGTGAGTTGGGAGACAGTCATCGTGTCTTGCTGGGTGTGGCTGGGAGTTGCTGGGGATGGCTGGGGTCCCGATTCGCTTCGCTCATTTCCCTCACTGCGTTCGGCGGGATCTCCGCTTCGCTTCGATTGGCTCGGAGTTTCGTAGGTCGCCGAGGAGGGATCGGTTGGCGACAGATATGCCTGCACTCCTTGCTGAAAGCCCTTGCTTTCGTTATCCACTCGCGCGGCTCCGGGAATCGTGCCAGATACCTCGCCTGCCTCTTCTTCCTCGTCATAATCTGGAATCTGGTCTGGACGGCCGACCGTATCTCCTCGAAGGTCTTCCGGCTTCACTTGCACCAGGTCGTTTCTCTCCAAATAGCTGAACGCAAGTTCGCGGAAGATGTAATCAATAACCGAAGTGGACATTTTGATATTGTCATGGCCTTGCACGGTGCCGTTCGGTTCAAATCGGGTGAAAACGAACGCTTCCACAAACTCTTCCAGCGGAACGCCATATTGCAAGCCGAGAGAAATTGCGATTGCAAAGCAATTCATTAGAGATCTAAATGCCGCGCCCTCTCTGTGCATATCAATGAAAACCTCGCCGAGCGCCCCGTCTTCATATTCACCGGTTCGCAGATACACTTTATGCCCGCCAACTCTCGCCTTCTGGGTGTATCCCTTTCGCCTTGCGGGCATTGGGCGCCGCTTTGCGATGTAGCGGTAAACCAGTTTTTGGGCAAGCTGAGCAATCGCATCATGCTGCGAGTCACCCTCACCCCTGTTCTCTGCGTTCACAGTCCCTCTCCCATCGAGGGAGAGGGAAGAAATCGCTTCGCTGCCAACATCGTCGAGTGCCGCTTCCAAAATCGCCGCCCGCACGCCAATTTGCAAAGGATCGCGTGATCCTGATTGGCGAAGCAGCCCATGTTGTGCCACCCATCGGCGCGCAGGGCCTTAACATGTCACTCCGCGATGCGGCACTTGCCGCCGATCTCATTCTCGCAAGCAAGGA
>JANNJE010000151.1:0-4833 GCA_031405735.1 Armatimonadota bacterium
CTCTGTTTTGAGAGCCACGATCCGATGGTAGCGCCCGCTCTCAATTTTTTGATACAGCTTATGAGGCGACTCGGAGAGTTAACGGACGGAGTAATTGCCGACCCAATTTCGAAGCGATATTTGTTGCCAGACGAATTGCCAATTCTTGTTGTTGACAACGAAATCACCGCCGCCTTTCATGTTGCAGTCCACTTTCAAGCAGAGCGGGGCTTTTTCCGTTGTTACACCTTAGGACTTCAAAAATTTGGCTTATCCGAATTCGAAATTGGCGATGTTCCTGATACATGTTGCAACGATGCCGAATCATTTTTACTATCGCTCTGCCAGACCGAATTAAACGGAACTGTTGCTCGAGTTGGAGATTTCGTCGGCGACAAGAGAGCACCATTTTTGATTTGCGAAGGCGGACTTGATAAAACGCTGTGGGATGGAATCGAGTGCTTTGAGCTGCTTCCTGGAAAGGGCATTTCTGTGGAGGAATCGCTTAGGGCTTGGGCGCACTCCCAATGAACTCCCAAAGATTACAGCCCGTCAACTTCTCTCAGCACGCCTTCCAGTTCTTCGTTCGGTCCCACTGCCTCGCGAATCTGCTTCGCAAGTGCCTCCGCTTCATCTTTGTGTCCTGCGCGTTTGGCAGCTAGAGCAAGGTTAACATGAACTCCCAAAGACTGGGGCATTGTCGTTGCAGCAAACCGCATGGAATTATATGCCTCTTCGTGTTTGTTTTGACCAGTTAATGCAGTGTTCAATTCACCATAAGCAGGCTCGCAGCCAGGAAAGAGGTCAATGAGCCGCTTAGATGCGTCTTCCGCCTCTTCGAACTCGCCAATCTGGTTTGCAGCAGAACTCAGAACTGCCCACATTGGCCAATAGTCTGCTAGCCAATTCTTGAGCGGACGAACGGCCTGAATTGCAGAATTAAAGTCGCCAGATTGCATTTTTTCTTTAGCTGCTTCAATAGCTTCGGCGCGTTTCGCCTGTTCGATCGCAATCAATTCTGCCAAGGTTGTGGCGCGAGTGTTTTGGTCAGGATTGCTTGCCAAAATATCGCGGAGAATCTTGGGCATGTCCACTGTTCTTCCCGCAACTTTCAGGGTTTGGGCGTATTCGACCAGAACTGGAATATCGTTAGGAGCGATATCAATGCAGTCTTCATAAAAGTCCATCGCCCTGTCATGCTCGCCCTTTTGAGCCAGATATGGCGCGTACCATCGCTTTGTGATCAATGGCTCTTCGCCTACTTCCAAAGCGTTTTCAAAAGCTTTTACAGCTTCCTCCTCTTGTTGGGCGTTCAATAGTGAAATGGCATATTTCGTGAGCAGATTCGAGTCCTTTGGCTTCTTTGCAAGTTGTTCTTTCCAAAGGCCTGGCACTTCATGCGCTCGATTTGACTGCTGCAAAACTGTAGCCAAAAGGTCAATGGATGGCTTTTCGTCGCCCTCCATTTCGATGGCTTTTCGGAAGTTCCGTTCTGCGTTCACAGGCATACCCAATTGCATCTGCGAAAGGCCGAGCCGAGCGTATAGCGCAGGCTCGTGCTGTTCCAATTGAACTGCCTTTTCGTAAGAATTAGAGGCCTCATTGTGATTCCCAACAACCGTGTATAGTTCGCCCATCGCAAAGTGCGCTTTGTAATCTTCTGGAACTTGTTTGGCAAGCCACTGAAGGCTCTCCATTGCATCGTCAAAAACACCCAATTGAAACTGGCCGCATTGACGGCAAAGCTGAATAAGTGTCTCGTATGGTGCGACGAAGTCTTTATCTATTTCTAGAGATTTCTTCAGGGTTTCCATAGCCGCTTTGGGCTGAAATTCCTTGGCGACCATTCCGTTTGCTTGCTGAATGTAGGTGACCGCATCGTATCCTTCAAGGAATTGGATGAAAGCTTCTGGGCTGTCTGTTCCGAAGTCTACGGTGCCTTTGGCCAATTGCTCTGGAAGTGTGATTTGAGCTTGCGATGCAAGCTCTCGAACCAAAGTTGTCAGATGTTCGAATACCTTGTCATCGTCAAATTTCCAATCAAAAACTTTGATCGGCTCGGCTTCGCCGCTCTTATGGAACCGAATCGTCGCTTCAAACTTGCCGTCAGCATGTTTTAGCAAGCCATCAAGGATCAAATCAACTTGAGACTGCTCAAACATTTGATCAAGCCATTGCTTGTCCAGAAGGGTGTCGGCGATGTTGACAAAAGCTGCTCTTTGTGTACCTTCATCGTCAATTTGAGCCAAAAAACTGACCTGATTGATCTCCGCTCCGGTTGCCGCGCGGATGGTATCGGATGCAAAAGCGGAAAATTGGCGTCCCAGCGCTGGTGGAGTTCCCTCGGCGGCGTTCAGGGGGAGTACGGCGACCTTCATATAACTAGAATTGTACCTGGGAGGTCATTGGGTGAAGTGGGTGGATTTGGTGAATGGGGTGAATCGCCCCTATCCCAACCTTCCCCCGTCAATCGAGCCTGTGCAGGTTAGTCATTCTCGGAACATTGACGGGAGAAGGAGTCCGTCAATCAACCCATCAAATCCACACATTTCTCAGGGTTGTCTCGGAACTAGGATCGAACGAACCCTATATGCCTTTTTTGCAGGGCCGAAAGTTGGATTTCCGTACGAGTCTCGACCCGTCACTTCCCTTGTTTCCGAAAAGACGGTGGTCGCAATTCGAGCACCTGTCGGACTCCAGGCCGGCTCGATTTCGTCGCCTTTCACAACTTCGCCAAGTTTCCTTGCAACGGCTCCGCCAACGAGAATGGAATGCAGCTGCCAAGACTTGTTTCTTTCAATGCAAAAGGCAACTCTCGCAGAATCGGGGCTCCAGGTGCCCGAGCCTTCGTGTTCCTTTTCTGCGGTTTGCGTCAATCGTTTTGCAGGAGGGTCCTTTGGAGATTTTCCGCTCGCCAGGCTTTCAGCATCTATCGGCATTGTGTACAGCTTGTGTGCTCCAGATCTATCGCTTACGAACAGGATTGTTCTGCCATCCGGGCTCCAACGAGGGAACTCTTCATCTGAAGAACTCGTGGTCACCTGTACCGCTTTCAGGCTGATGCTGGATGTCAAGTAGATATCCCACTTCCCCTTGCTTCCTGATTTTCGGTGGTAAGCAATCCATTTGCCGTCGGGCGACCAGGTTGGTGCCTCTTCTTCTGCGGAATCCGTGGTAAATCGAGTTTCTCTCTTGGCTTTTACATCATAAATGTAAAGGTCCATGTTCTTATTTCGCTCTGAATGGTAGGCAACTTTTGTACCGTCAGGGCTCCAAACTGCTCCCCCATTTTCTCCGTCCTGCGTGATCCTTGCAATCACGCCATCGCTGCCCGAAATGTAGATGTTCTTCTTTTTATCTCTAGTGCTCTGAAACGCGATTCTTCGACCCCCAGGATGCCAAGCCAGCTGCCGATTTTCGCCTGTCCCAGTTACCATTGTGATGTCGGCCCTTGAATCTCTCAGGTCAGCGCATGTGCTCACCATGAGTTCAGTTATTACGGAATCAGGCCTCACTTTTAGTGCTCGCTCGAAGTATCCTTGCGCTCCAAGAGGATCGCGTTTGTGTACAAGCAAGATTCCGCCCAAATTCGTAAGCGCATCAAAATTCCCTGGCTCGCGACCAAGGGCTCTCAAGAAGGCTCGTTCGGCTTGGTCAAATTGCTTTGCTTCGATCAATTCAAATCCTTGTTTGATCGAATAATCAGCAACGTTTGGCTTCAAATCCGCCGCCTTTCCCCACATAGTGGCTGCATTTTCATGTCGGCCTGATCGTGCAAACATATCAGCCAATTTGATAACTGGGTCGAATTCGGTAGGTCGGAGCATTGCCGCGCGAACTAATCTAGGTTCTGCCTCCTTTTCATTTTTGAGTTCAATGAGGCATAACGCAAATTGGTAGGCGACATCATAGTTGTCGAGGTTCTTTGGCTCCGCAATTTCGAAATACTTTCTCGCTTCGCTGTACTTTCTTTGCTTGAATTGGCAAGTGGCAAGGTAGTACGCGGCGTACGAATCATCATTCATCAGACGATTCGCTTCGAGAAATCTTGATTCTGCAGCAGCAAAGTCTGATTTTTGCAGAGCAACTCTGCCGTATCCCAATTGTCCTTCCGCATTGCTTGCGTCTAGTCGAACAGATTTCTCAAGTTCCTTTTCTGCATCGTCAAATGCATTTAGGTCGAGCAAAGCGATTCCAGCATGGCTAAGGGCGACAGATTTTCGTTCGTTTGACACTCGACGCGTGGCAGCCGAAATAAATGCGTCGGCGGCTTCTCTACGTGAACCTGATTTTGCCTTCGCGTCACCTAGTTTAAGCGAGTCAAAGTAGTTGCCGTAGTCAGTCACGGTGGTGCATCTGGGGCATATTTTGTTATCCGGATCAAGCTTTCGAGGTCCAGGGTCTTCACCTGGCAGAACTTTATTTTTGCATTCAGGGTTCGAGCAATGCGTTTGAATTTGAGTTACCAAACTGCCAAATGTTTCAAATGGCAGGAGTTCTAATGCAATTGAGTGCGCAACGAGGCAAAGCAATATGGCAGTAACGTGCGTTAAGCGATTTGTCACAACACTAGTATAAGCCCGAATCATGCAAAAAGTCTAGTACACAAGTCGAATGTGAACACTAACGTGGTCGCGGACGACCACACTCTGTGCAGTTGTTGCTGAATTTATCCATATGCACGACTCTACGTGGATCATGCTGGCTACTGTTGCAAGACCAGGGTCTAAGGCCAGGGGCAGGTCCAGGACCTGGCCCAGCCGCTCCCGTTCCCCTCGTAACCTGAGCATTCACAGGCACTCGAATTACTCGTGAGCCAGTTTCTTGCTTATTCACAACTTTGCCGTTTTCATA
>JANNJE010000152.1:0-5330 GCA_031405735.1 Armatimonadota bacterium
GCACGAGCGAATTGACCACAATGATCGAAGCCCTCTCTATCAGCAATCTCAAACAAACCTGGTGCGTTGATTCGAACTATTGCGACTGGACAAACGCTTCTTTTGAGCGAGAAGCACTTCGGAGGGCCACCCAAGTCAAAAACATCTGGACTCCTGCTGGCGAATAGGTGACTTGCTGCCGATTTTTGGAGTCGCAGTAAAAATCTGAGAGAAAATTACTCGACAACCTTTGCGGACTGAGGGTCCGCTGACCCTGAGCGGGCTGAGTGCCCGCGCTCCAAGGAACAGTCGCCTTCCAAAGAGGTTATGGAATCAGTATCTTCCAATGCCACTTCGGCTGAATCTGTCGGAACCGATTTATGGTGAACCGACTCGAATCCCCAAACCACAATCAGGATTGCCGCTCCGGCCGTGATGCAAGCATCAGCAACATTGAACACTGGAAAATTGACAAACCGCAGATGAAACATGTCGGTCACTTTGCCATGGATCAGCCGATCGTAGAGGTTTCCAAGAGCGCCGGAAGCCACCAGCGACATTCCCGCATGAACCCACAACGTCTCCTTTGCGTGTTTGTAAGAATAATAAGCGGCACCACCCGCTATACCAACCGCTACAGGGGTTAGGAAGATCGCTTTCCCCTGGAACATACCGAACGCTACACCTTCATTAAAAGTAAGCGTCAAGTCTAGTACATTCGGCCAGACGGACAGAAACGTTCGGCCCTCAACGTCTCCAGCCGCATTCCTTGTCCAAAGTTTTACAACCTGATCCAAGATCAGCATCGTGATGAAAAGGAACCAAAAAAGACGTTGATGCCTCATTTCCACCCGATGGCGCGACGGTCGCGGGCAGAGAGAAAATGCTCGCCAGCCATTTCAACGTCCTTGCGCCTGATTCGACTTCTTTCGCACTTTTCGTAGTTCGAAGCAGCAAAATCCGCAGCCTCATTCCCTTCAATCAAAAAAACTTCGCTGAACTTGAACAGAATAGCCAATTCGTCAGATAGCGATTCCAAAATCAGCTTTTGGTCCTTTGGAAGTGTTAATTTCACGACAAAATCTTGGCTGTCCTTGGCATTGTTGGCGGCTTTCCAAGGTTCAAACTGAGCGAATACGACGGCTCTCCATTCCAAAACGGCTGCAACTCTGCGCTGCAAATCGCCATCCTGGATTTCTTCAAGCCGCGCCGAAGATATCCGAGAAATTTGGGTCATATGAACTGAATTTGGTTCATTCATCAAGCCAGGTATTCGCTGCCAAACTTCCTCAGCCGTATGTGCAAGAATGGGCGCGACCAATTTCGTAAGCTTCAGCAGCACTTGCTGGCAAGCAACTTGCCCGCTCCGGCGAGTATTCCAATCTGTACCATCGCAGTACATTCGGTCCTTGATTGCATCCAAATAGAACGAACTGAGCGGTTCAGCGCAGAAGTTGTGGATCGCCGAGATCGCAGCCCCGAAATCATATTCGCAGTAGGCTCTCAAGCAATCTTCAACAAGCAACTCGGTTTGCTCGATGATCCATCGGTCAAGCGTCAAAAGCTCATGCTCAGTCGCCCAAACTTCGTCGTTTTGCTTCAAATCGGCTACTGTTGCATTCCAATTGAACCGTTTTCCATCCGTAGTTGGCAGATCCCCTTCCGTTGGATAATCGCTCAGATTCGAAAGCAGGAATCGCAGTGTATTGCGAATTCTGCGGTAAGAATCGCCCATCTGAGCTAGCAAGTTCGGCCCGCATGGCGCATCGTTGGTCCAGTCAACACTAGCAACCCATAATCGCAAGATGTCAGCTCCATAGGTATCGCAAGCCGTAACCGGATCAATTGAGTTCCCAGATCGCTTCGACATCTTTTCGCCCTTCTCATCGTCAACAAACCCATGCGTCAAAACCGTTTTGTATGGCGGTTCGCCCTTCATGGCCGTGCCAATGATCAGCGACGTATTGAACCAGCCCCGATGCTGGTCAGATCCTTCCAGGTACAAATCTGCAGGCCAATTTTCTTTCCATTGCGACTCGACTGCGCCATCAATTACGCATAGGCTGGTGCATCCGCTGTCGAACCAAACATCAAGCACATCCGTTTCCTTTCGGAACTCGGTTTCGCCGGTATTTGGGTGAGAATATCCTTCTGGCACGAAGTATGAGGCTTCCTTTTCAAACCAAACATCCGAGCCCTCGCTCTCAACTTTTTGAGCGATTAGCTCGATGATTGCGGGGTCCATAATTGGCTTGCCAGACTTCGCCCCATAGAGGATCGGAATCCCAACTCCCCAAGGCCGCTGGCGGCTGATACACCAATCTGGACGATTTCTGATCATCGCCTCGATTCGGTTATAGCCGTTTGCGGGGAGCCAGACAACGCCATCCTTGCCGTTTCCAAGTTCGCTTAGGCTCTTATTCGCTATTTTCGAAAGCATCTGCTGCCGCAAATCGTTTGTGTCAATCCCTACGAACCACTGCTCGGTCGCGCGAAAAATGACTGGCTTGCCGTCACGTTCTGCATGAGGATAGGAGTGGACATGATCGGAAACCGAAAGCAGATTTCCAAGTTCTTCAAGTCTTTCAACAACGCGGGAATTGCATTCCTTGTAGCTAAGTCCTTCGAACTCGCCAGCTTCGGCGGTCATTATTCCACGCTCATCCACAGGGCAAAGAATCGGTAGATCGTTTTTTATTCCCGTGTAAAAGTCATCTCGGCCATGGCCTGGAGCAGTGTGGACGATTCCAGTTCCGTCCTCGGTGGTCACATATTCCGCCATCACTGCAATCGAATCGCGGTTAAAAATCGGATGCTTGAACTTGGTTCCTTCAAATGAAACGCCCAAGAAATCCGCAACGACCGTCCATTCGTCGGCTCCAATTGCCTCGCGAACCTTTTCGCTCAGTTCACGCAATACAAGGTAGTGCGAATCGCCCGATTTCACAACCAGATATTCAAAGTTGGGGTGAAATGCAACAGCAAGGTTTGCTGGGATCGTCCAGGGAGTTGTTGTCCAAATGATCGCAAACAGATTTTCAAACGATTTCGACCACCCGTTAATGTCGCTAACCAAAGGAAAGCGAACATAGATGGATTTGGAAACAAAGTTCTCTACGTAAACGATCTCGGTATCTGCAAGCGCAGTCCGCGACGTCGGAGACCAAAGCGTCGGCCTAAGCCCTTTATACACGTAACCGCTTTCCACCATCCGCTTGAAGACGCGGATGATTTCAGCCTCATATTTGAACTCCATGGTCGTGTATGGCCGTTCCCAAAGTCCAAAAATTCCAAGCCGTTTGAACTGGGCTGTCTGAATGTCAATGTACTTGGCTGCATGTTCGCGACATGCCTTTCGAAGCGTGACGACATCGGGCGTTTCCTTCTTTTCATGGAACGCCCTCATAACCGCTTGCTCAATAGGCAACCCATGATTGTCATAGCCGGGAACGTAAGGCGCCCGATAGCCCATCAGGGTGCGGGTTTTAACAACAAAGTCTTTGAGCAACTTGTTCAGGGCGGTGCCGATGTGGATCGGAGAATTCGTATACGGCGGCCCATCGTGTAGCACAAAGCTCGGCGCATCTTTGCGAGATTCTTGAATCCGATGATAGATTCTTTGCTCGTCCCACGATTTTTGAATCTCAGGTTCGCGCAATCCTAGGTCGGCCTTCATCGGAATGGTGAAGGCGGGATCGGGCAAATTCAGAGTATCTCGAAAGTCCATGGGGAACCTGAATTCTACCTGGAAGCAGGGCTGACCAGGTTCAGACGTCCCATTTGTGGCATTTGCAACTTCATCTTTGCATGTTTGGAATGTTTCATGAGAAGGATATGTCGAATCTCACGAAACAAAATCGGTGTATGGACAAGCAAAGCTACATGGGACATTGTAGTCCCGTGTGGCTTTGCTCTTTTCACTTCTATTTAGAGCGAAAATCGATCCTAACCCGCTCGAACGAACTGGTAGTACTTCTCGCCGTCTTTTGTCACGATTCGGCGGTCATATCGCTGGCCGTCTCGCGTGAAGTATGGCTTGCTAAAGTACGATGCGCGAGCGCTGTCAATGTTGCTCTGGCTCTTTCGATCCTGCTCGTAACGCCACAGAGCGTACAGGCCGCCAGCGGCGCCCGCAAAAACAAGACGGTTGTCTTTCTTGAGAATCCCGAGCACAGATACGGCACCTGCTATGTAGGCAATATTTCGCCATTCGTTCTTGCTCTTTTGTCGGCTAGCTTCAAGAGCAGCCAAGGAATTGAATTGCTTGTTGTCGTAGTAGTACTTACTGCCGTTAACCGCATAAGGTGAACCGTCCGGAAATCTCTTCCAATTAGATTGTTTGTTCCAATCTCGATTATCATGGCGACCGTTCTTCTTTGGCGGTGCAGGATTCCAATGCTTCGTTTGCTTTTGGTTCCTGTTCACCTGGGCTTGGCTGTTGCCATTGTCCTTGTCATGGCCCTTGCCTTTACCCTTCTGCCCACCGGCGATGGCTGGTGCTACAGATGCCACAGTTAGTGCTAGCACCAATGCAGATGTTGTGATGATGTTTTTGTAATTCATTTGTTACCCTTTCTTTAAATCCCAACGCCCTCAATTGGGCGTTCATATCTCTCCATACTCCCGGTTTAACGAGACCATTCGTTGTACCCATGACCTAAGCGCTCATTGAACGAGAAGCTCAACAAGCAGGTTCGTTGGTTTATGGGATGATTCAATTTGTGGATTAGAGAGTCGAAACAAAGTTGTTTCCCGCTCGATGGACATGAGTTCCAGAGAAGCCTTTCGATGCGATCAAGCAGGTAAGGCACTTCGATTACCAGATCAGTGCTTCAATCCAATCCCCAAATGCCCAACAACGGCTTCCCCCAAATTTGCAAATCCCGATCTATCTTCGTGTCTCGCCAATTCCATTGAGACTTGACTGGGCGAGTAGCAAGTCATAGGCACAAACTCTCTCGTATGATCGGTCGAGACATCTGTTGGATCGTTGCCATGATCAGCAGTGAGGATAAAAAGGTCATCTGGTGTCAATTTCGGGAGAATCGAGCCTAGAAAGACGTCAAACGACTCAAGACACTTTGCAAACCCAATCGGATCATTCCGATGTCCAAAAAGCATGTCAAAGTCTTCAAAATTCGCAAATATGAAACGGGCATCAGATTCCAAAGCTTCGATCAACATGATTTCGTGCTCGGAATTCGACTGAGTTCTTCGCACTTGCCGAAACCCACGTCCGCCAAATAGCTCAGGCACGACTCCAATTCCAAAAACATCTCCAATTTCATCAATCAGATTTGGAGGAGGCGTCAATGGATAGTCCTTTCTCCGTTCGGTCCTCTTATATTCGC
>JANNJE010000153.1:0-2336 GCA_031405735.1 Armatimonadota bacterium
AGCTCCTTAAACAACGACTCATTCAGGTCCTCATTTTTTTCAATCAGACTTTTTAAATAGTAAAAGCCAAGGCCTATTGTCAGGAAGGCGAGCAAGAAGCGAACCTGACTATAACCATAGGATCGCAGCCAAACTCTCTCATTTTGTGAAGAAGTTCGTCGAATTTGACTTTCCGATTGCATTGAACGCACGGGTTAGGAGTTCGTCCAGCCGAGTATTCGTCAATGAAGTTCTGAATCACGGTTTCACGGAATTCGTCTTTGAAATTCACGACATAGTGTGGAATCCCCAAGAGCCTCGAAACCCGCCTTGCATCTTCAACGGCACCTAGCGAACAGCATCCAGCATGGCGCGGATCAGTCTGCGATTCCTGCCAAATCTGAAGCGTCACTCCAATGACATTGAATCCGCGTTTGACCATCAATGCAGCCGCAACGCTGCTGTCTACTCCGCCCGACATTGCCACTAGGACTGACTCACGGCGACGCATTGCTATTTCAGCATTTCCTTGACGGAAGCTTCTTCAAACTTCGCCATCAAATCAGCCTGTCTCATTGCTCTCGGCTTTTCTCCGGGCAGAAATAGGATGAATGTTGGGGTTTCTTCAATTCCGAGTTTTCCAGCCAGATTGATATTTTCCGTTACTTTCTTGATTTCATCGGAATCTTCTGTTTCAATCAATGTCACTAGGTCGCTCCGAATCAAATTGACGTTTCCAGCAATTTTGTAGATGTCCTCAATGGATTTCAGGGCTTCATGATCGGTTTCATACATCTGTCCGATAAATTCCCAGAATTTGCCCTTCTTGCCTGCAAATTCTGCGATTACCGATGAAGGCAAAGAAAGCTCCTTTCCTTGCGCTTGATACAACGGAAAAATGCGAAAAACCCAGCGGATTTTTCCTGGATATTGCGCTTGAAGTTTCTGCAAATGATTGAACGAATTTTTGCAAGCTCCGCAAAGCAAATCGGCGAATTCTACTATGGTGATTTTCGCGTCAGCCGGGCCGTTGACATGCGCCCCATTGAGAAGAATTTCTAAAGGATCACCTCCAAATTTTTCAGAAGGAACTTCTTGCCCTCCGGTAACGCCCATGTTGGATACTGGACCGATCGCCAATACAGTTCCTAAAAGCAATACTGCAATCAACCCGATATCCAACTTTTTTCGTGGCTTGGTGTCCTCTTCAAGCGAACTGGATCGCTGCATCAAGAGCGCATGAAGAACGAAAACAACGCACATTGAAGCGGCGGAAGCAAGGCACCAATCGCACTGCGCCTTGATAACCGAAAACGCATAGATTTGAAGCACCAAACTGATAACGGCGCCTACTCCAGAAACAAGAAAACCTAGGCGCAGTGTGGTGCGCTTTGGGACATTGGGAAGAAACATTGACGCCAAAGTCAGGGTCAACAACAGAATGTAGGCAATGACTCCAAAATGAGCTACCGGAATTCCAAACCAAGACGAACTTGGATCATTTTGGACCTTTTGACATCCGCCGCCTGCCATACCGCAAGGCGGAGTTACTCCCATCTGGTGAGCGACGCTCAAAACTCCAGATGCAAATAGTCCTATGCTGGAAAAAAGTACGATCAATAATTGTAAAATTCGGTTATTCACTAAGCCCTCATGGTACCAGCTTCAAGCATCCCAAGAAGGGAAAAAGAGCCTCAATTCAACCTAAACAAGGTATCCTTGTCAGCAGTTCCCCATGTCATCTGCCGTACTATCGTTTCAAGCCACCCCGCCAAAGGCAATACGAGGGACGTACTTCGTCCAGACTTGGGGCTGCCAAATGAACGAAGAGGATTCTGATCAAATTGCCCTGATTCTTGAGTCCATTGGCTTTTCAAGGGTTGATACGCACTTGAGCGCAACCGTAATTTTGCTCAACACATGCTCGGTTCGAAAAAAGCCCGAAGACAAGGCATTCTCTTTTCTGGGCGAATTGGCATTGCTAAAGAGGAAACGCCCAGAAATCGTGATTGGCGTTTGCGGATGCATGGCTCAGATTCGGTCTGACGATATCCGAAAAACTGCAAAGCACGTTGACTTTGTCGTAGGAACAGGGCAGATCATGACTATTGCGGGACTCATAGAAGAGACGCTTCAGACTCGGAAATTCAGGTCTCGACTCGAACTGCCTGAACGAAAGGGTGCAGTCGTAACTGACGTTCCGCTGCGACTCCTGCCATCTAACGACATGGGTGACATGGTTGAAAGGGGTGAAGTGGGTGAGTCCCAAACAACTTGCCCCGACAGCTGCACGAGGCACAGCCGATCGCGATGTGGCTTCAAGCCCAAAGTTTCCGTATCGATTGCAACGGATCCCC
>JANNJE010000154.1:0-1371 GCA_031405735.1 Armatimonadota bacterium
GCATTCATGCCGATGAGCTGCATTGCGGCAGCAGCTAGTTCAACTTCACTTGGATCGGAAGCGAGCAGGACTGTAGTCACGGAATAGCTGATTAAGGAGCCTGTCCAGTTTAGAAAATCTGATCCCATTGGGATATTGATCGAACCGGGAATGAATCCGGCCGCATATTCCCCGCTGCTTCTCAAATCTAGGAGAGTTGCTCCATTCTTGACCAAGTCCAAAAGTCCATCGCCTGTAACTCGATTCGAATTCCTCAAGCGGGCTTCGGGCAAAATCTTGTTGATCCGCTTCATTTCTTTGAAGTACGCAGGCGGCTCGGGCTGGCCGTGCAACACCTCCTTCATAAACTCTTCTTCTGAGTCAATTTTTAGCGCCCAATTCGTAAGCTTCTCGTAGCCGAGAGTGGAAACCTGTACGTCACCCAACTTTTTGCCACACGAGCTTCCAGCGCCATGTGCAGGGAAAATGAGAATATGGCCTTCGAATCGGCTCTTGAATTTTTGAATCGTTTGGAAAAGCACCTTTGCACTGGCTTCCATCGTTCCCGCCAAGCCAGCTGCACGCTCAAGCAAATCCGGTCTGCCTACATCGCCCACGAAAAGAAAATCCCCTGTGAAGGCGGCTATTGGCTCGTTCGTCGCCGTCGTATCTCGAAGGAAAAACGACACATGCTCAGGAGTGTGGCCGGGCGTTGCGACAACCTCAAATTCGAGATTCGATAGGTTTATCTTTTCGCCATCATGAACGGACCGAACATTGTCGTCTTCACTAAAAGAGTACTTCCAGTCAACTGGCCCTTCATCGGAAACATACAATCGCGCACCTGTTCGCTTTGCCAGCTCGTAAGCACCAGATGCGTAGTCTGCATGTATGTGAGTTTCTAAAACTGCAACAATTCTTAAGCCGGCAGCCGCTGCCATAGACAGATACCTTTCAATATCTCGATTTGGGTCAATGACCGCGGCTTCACCGTTTTCGGCACCGATCAGATAGCTCCAATGTGCGAGCGTGGGTTCCCAGATTTGCTTCAAAGTCATCATAGTTTGGTTCGCTACGCTCCAACGACAGCGGATGAGTCAGGCCTTGATTAAGAATTTCTTTAGCCACGAATCAACACGAACAGAACACGAATAAGACGAATTTGCAGAGAGTTGCGTTAGAATACCGTCATGGCTCGCCAACCTTTTGTTGAATTTGCCGGTAACAAGCGGCTGCTCTGGATCGCGGGCGATCCCGAGCAGGTGGAGCACCTCGCGCGCGAGCTGGCACGTTCGCGCGGCCGCAGCTCCATCGAGCGGTATGCCAAGGGGCGTGTACAGATTGAGCCGTTGCGGTTGGACTGGTTGCCGATTACGCGGAGGGGGCTCACGG
>JANNJE010000155.1:0-5469 GCA_031405735.1 Armatimonadota bacterium
GCTCCTTCCCAGTCAATTGAGGCAAATCCAAAAGAACGCCACATCAAGAACATTCGCCAAATGACCTTCGGCGGACAAAACGCCGAGGCCTACTGGAGCAAGGACGGAACGAAAATCATATTCCAAACCCGCCAGCCCGAATGGCCGGACGAGCAGATCATTGTCATGAATGCCGATGGTTCGGGAAAGAAGCTCATCAGCACAGGAAAAGGGCGTTGCACTTGCAGCTACTTTACGCCCGACATGAAGTGGATCTATTTCAGCAGCACTCACGAGAAGAACGAAGGCGCTCAGCCAGCCATTGATCACAGCAAAGGATATGTGTGGATGGTGAATCCACAATTCAGCCTGTATAAAGTCCGCCCTGACGGGACAGGGTTGCAAAAAGTGCTCGACCGAAATGAATACATCGCCGAAACCACAATTGATCCAAACGGCAGATACATGACCTTTACAGGCGCATTTCAAGGCGATTTGGACATCTACCGCTCTGACCTAAATGGTCGAAATATCCGAAAGCTCACCAATGAATTCGGCTATGATGGCGGCCCGTTTGTAAGTTGGGACGGAAAGTCAATCATATATCGCCGTTCGACATTGAAATCTCAAGAGGAACGTATAGAGTATTCGGCATTGCTGAAAGACCACCTAGTGCGTCCGAGCAAGCTTGAGATTTGGATGATGAACTCTGATGGCAGCAACAATCGCCAAATCACATCGCTTGGAACCGCTTCTTTTGCGCCGTTTCTTCACCCCGATAATGAACGAATCATCTTCGCTTCGAACTTCGGAGACAAGAAGGGACGAGAATTCGATTTATGGATGATCAATGTGAACGGCTTGTTCTTCGAAAGGGTCACATATACTTCCGATTTCGACGGGTTTCCTATGTTCTCGCGCGATGGAAAGAAAATTGTGTGGGCATCGAATCGGAACGGCAAGGTTCGAGGAGAGACCAATATCTTCGTAGCTGATTGGGTGGATTAAGGTGCCTTCTGAACCCACGATACTTTGAATTTTGGAATTCGACGGATTTTTCGAGCAGAATCAATTTTCAATTTCGAAATATCTGCTGTCCACTGATTGGTAACCAGCCTCCCATCCACCACTTTATCGGTTGTGCCAATAATCGTGCCACTTCCGCTAAACTTCGCTTGAACAAAACCATTGAGTTTGTAGATTTTGCTATTTGAAAACAGGTAGCCAGGTTGATTTCGTGGAGTGGGTACGTCCGATTCAAATCCAGTAGGAGGCCGGAAAGTTCGGCATTTAACGATAATAGAACCAGAAGCCGAAACATCGTGAACTTGGCTGGAGTCTTGCTCGGATGAAAGCTGCAGCAATACACCATTGCGGTAGAGAAGAACTGTATCTTGAATGACCGTGTATGCGCCTGATCCCGATTGCACTGCGGATATGACATTCCAGCCGTCGTTCGTTCGACCGTACAAGAAAAACCACCACTTGTCGCCCCATAATTTGCAACAGCAATGTCATACGGCTCGTTGCCGATGACAAGCTGTTTCATCATTTGTCGTTCATTCGACATGTAACGCTCAAACAGTCTTGGGAGACTAATTGATCGTTCAAATATTTGAATATTTGCTGGTCGAAGGTTCTTCCGCCATGGCTCCTCTTGAATCATAGCAGGCATGGCAACGATGAAGAGACTCGAACTCAGGAAGTTGACAAACGGTGCAATCACAAGCGGATTATGTATCATTGGAAATGCGGCTGGAACCTTTGGAGGTTCAAATGTCAATAAGTGTCTTTCTTGCAACAAGCATTCTCGCAGTTTCACAACTGCCACCGCCTCGTCACAATATTCCCAATCTCGGGGTTAACGCCAACATGCGTGGCTACCGCCCTTTCCCAAACGACAACCCTTGGAACACGCCTGTAGATACTGAGCTTGTTGATCCAAACTCGAACGCGATCATCACTTCAATTGGACTTTTGGATCGGCTACATCCCGATTTCGGGGCGTTTTGGGAAGGCGGCCCGTTTGGAATTCCTTATGTAGTAGTTGGAAAGAGGCAGCCGCTTGTCCCGGTCTCATTCTAATTTTGGTAAGAAAGCGACCCTGGGCCGTATCCGATTCCAGCAAATCCTCCTATCGAAGGAGGCTCTAGTTCCACTGGTGATCGTCATATTCTGGTGATTCAGCGCGACTCTTTGAAGCTGTATGAAACTTGGTCATCCTATCCGCAAGGAAACGGTTGGCAGTGCGGCTCGGGAGCAATTTTCAATTTGCGGTCAAACGCCCTTCGCCCAAACGGCTGGACGAGCGCGGATGCTGCTGGATTGCCAATTTTTCCAGGGTTGGTGCGATACGATGAAGCCGTTTTGCTCGGCGAAATCCGTCATGCGCTCAGGTTTACAGTTCAATTCTCGCGCAGGGCGTATGTCCACCCTGGTACACATTGGGCTTCAAGCAATACAAGTACAAATCTTCCGCCGATGGGAATGCGAGTTCGGCTCAAAGCGAGTTTCAACATAACTGGCTATCCGGCTGTTTGCCAAGTGATCCTTAGGGCTTTGAAAAAGTACGGAATGTTTGTGGCAGACAACGGCGGGGATTGGTTTTTGTCAGGTGCGCCCGATTCTAGGTGGAATGACGATGACATCAATCGGCTCAAAGATTTGCGCGGGGGGGATTTCGAAGTTGTGCAAATGGGGCAGATATTCACTCCGTGATTTGTATGAAGGAAAAAGGATAAGGGATAAGGGAAAAACCTTGCCTTCGGATTTATCCATGATCCGTTTTCCTTTATCCTCCCAAAATCAAAGCGGCTCCAAAGCCAACTTTCTTCGCTCTCTTAAAATATCGTGAACGGCCAGTACCAGCGTCAATACCATCGGCCCTGCCATTAGCCCAACCGGGCCGAAAAACAGCAGCCCGCCAAGCAACGCAAAGAACACCGCCATCGGGTGCAAATCAATTTCAGAGCCAATGATCCATGGCTTGAGAATATTGTCTATGTTACTGACGATAATCAAGCAAAACGCAGCCAAACCAATCCCTTGCCACAAATGCCCCTGAATGACAAGCAGGAACGACATTGGCAGATAGATCAAGGGTGCGCCAAGAAGGGGAATCATGCACAAAACCACGGTGGCAACACCCCACATTAGGGAATTTGGAACTCCAGCTACCCAATATGCGAGTCCTGCCAAGGTTCCTTGAGCGATTCCAACAAGAACAACGCTCTTGAAAACGGCTTGGATCGTTTTGCCCAGTTTCAGCAGTATGTTTTCAGTCGTTTCATGTGGCAAAGGAATGAGGGCAAGCGTGGGCTCTTTCAAGCGGTTTCCATCGCGCAGCATGAAGAACATGGTCAGAAACGCAACAACCAGTGTGAGTACGCCTTTCGTTGAAGAAACAACCAATTTGCCAGCAGGAGCAGAAAGTGTTGAACCTAAGGTGTTTCGATTTTGCTCAATCCAATGGGAAAAAGTGAAGCTCGGAGAGATGCTATGAATCGTTGGGCCGAGGGCTTTGTCCAATTCGGAACCAATGTAGGTAAGGTCAAAGACAGACTGCCCCGGAGGCGCCCCTCCCTGAACTTCGCGAACAAAGCCATTAACCTGCACAAATAGTGCTCCACCAATCAACAAAAGAGGAACGCCTATGATCGCTAGCGCCGAAAGAGTTGTAGCCGTGGCCGCCAAATTTGGCTTATTATCGCCACCGAATTTTTGGTAGAGCGGATGCATCAGGACTGAAAGCACAACTGCCCAAACCAAAGCTGGCAAAAATGGTTCAAGCATGAGGGCGGCAACAATCAAAATGCTTGCAACTAAAACCCAAAAAACGATGAGCTGGTACGGGCGGTCGAAATCTTTCATAAAGCTGTTGTTTTGATTTTACGTCCAAAGTACGACCGGTGTTGCGAATTGGTTGTTAGGAGCCTTGCAAGACCCAGATCGTGTTCTGCTTTTCGGAAAGCCAATCGATACCGGAATCAGTAACATGAACCATTTCCTCAATTCCCAAATAGCCTCTTCCCCGAATGTCAACTCCTAGTTCTAGCGTATAAACTTCGCCAGCTTGAATTGGAGTCAATGGAGTGCTTCCATATCGCTCCCATCGTGGGCCCAAGACTGCGCCTCCGTCGTGGGCAAACCTTCCTACTTGATGGCCGAATGCGTGCATGTATTCAGGATAACCTTGAGAGACCAAAAATGAACGAGCCGCAGCATCAACTTCCCACCCGCACACACCGCCTTTGAGAACTGTTGCCCCTGCCGAAATCGCTCCGTGTACAGCATCGAATCCTTGTTGGACGTCATGGGGTACTTCGGTTTCAGATAACGAAGAAACGTACCAGCTTCGTTGAATATCCGACGCATAGCCTTCCCACAACAGTCCCAAATCTACATGAAAAATGTGTCCGGCCTCAATTCGAATTTGGTCGGACGGAATGCCGTGGCCGACCATTGAATTTGGACCCGAATTTACGATAGGGTCGCCGTTTGGATCCCAAGAGAAGCCGAGGCCGCGTTCATTTGCTAAATGATGAACATGGTCGAAAACTGCTCGCTCAGTGACTCCGACTTTTGCAAACTCGCTTATGTCCTCAAACATCTGGTCGGTCGCCTCAAGTGCCTTTCTGATCCGAGAGATTTCTGTCGGCGTTTTCAACCCTCGAAGCGCGCCGCAAATCGTCTCAGCGCTGACAATCGAATTCTCAAAACGAGAACCCTCTAAATGCTTGCAGAACGCTAGATACATCCCGTGAGACAGCCCGTCAGCTTTATCATTGCTTGGTGAGAAGTTCAATGCAATCTTGCCGCCAGAGCTGACTTCTCGCTCCAAAACCTCTAGGAGCGGCTCACGAATGGACTGAATGTACGGGATTACGTCATCCCAATCACCGCTTGCGATCATCGGATCAGCATCGAAATTCCCTAAGATCGCAATCTTTTTGCCTGATTTCGTAACGATCAGCGCGGACTGCCAAGTTAAGCCTCCGTCCAAAATCAATGGAAGTACAGGATCTGAACTACTAGCTGTTTCGCGAACAAAAGTGATCCAAACGTCAGCTTCGCTTTTCGCAACGAGTTCTGCCGCTTGGTTTAGCTTTTCTCGTGTCAAGGTCATGGATCATTATGGTTGGTTGTCCGTTGTCCGTTGTCCGTTGTTGGTTGTGGGTTAAACGGAAATTGCGCTATTAGCAACAAGAAACGACCTAAAACGACTTAAAATGGCCGAAAACGCACAAGCGCGGCGGCACCATAGAGTCCTGCATCGGCACCAAACGGACTCTTTGGCAAGCCCAAGTCCATCCAGTCGCAAAGCCCAACTCCGCCGCAAACCACGATTTCATCGGGATAGTAGAGGCTGTTGATCAGTTGGAGTGCGCAGTGGCCAGCTTCGATGGCTCGCAGTTTCTGGGTTGGAGTTGGGTCGGGAGTTAGTGCCGCACCTCCCAGAAGCCCGCGGTCGCGACGCTGACGCGCGTGGTC
>JANNJE010000156.1:0-5452 GCA_031405735.1 Armatimonadota bacterium
ATTGAGTTCCTTCTCCACCTCCAGTATTTTGTCGGCCCCGCTCTTCAGGAGTTAGCATTCCAGGTTCTGCCTGCTTGATTTCAGGTACAGAGCCCTTTGGTGCTGCTTCCTCAGCGGTACCTGACGAGCATCCGTAGAGGAATCCAAGAAATGTAGATATTAGTATGATTTGAATAAGTTTCTTCATGCAATTAACCACTATGGAGCCTGTAACGCTGTTCCCCAATTCTGATAGTCAAAATCGGGTCGGAACAAGTAAGAATGGCAATAATTTGCTTCCCAATATCGTGACGGAGTTGTCCCAAGAGGAACTTGTTGTCCGTTATACAACGCGAATGGATCGGTTCTTGGGTCTCTTGGACCAGTCATGAATACGCCATTTGGTCGCGAGCCTGCGTGACCATCCGCGTATGCATAAACAAGAGTCCGATTGTGAAGGTCCCAACCCTTGTTACTTGAACTGCGAGTATAGAAACTGTAAGCACCGTTAGCCAAGGATGAACATCCTGGATTCGCGGGAATATAGAAACATCCTGCTGACATCAAACCATTACAGATTAATTGAGGTGACGCATAATGTGTCCCCTGAAGTGCCCGTTTCCCTTGTCCTGGCCACCAAACAATTGTTGCTGCTGAATTCTCTATCTGGGTCGCAATATATGCTTGCAATAGTCCATTGTATGTGTAGGAGATTCCAGGAGTCGTACTCAAAATATCCGTCGATACAAGTCCGGCCGCCGTAAAGGCACCTGCAGGAAACGGATTCTGTGGCAAACCTACAGGATCCGTCAATATGTTGATGTTCTTCGTGTATGGTTGCATCGCATTGCCCATGTGGCTTAGAATTCCATCGGCAACGATTGGCGGGGTCGTAGATTTCAAGAGCGACTTGTCAGGTATGAATCTGTCCCACGACCAACCTAATGTCGAAATATATGGCGTTCCAATTCCAAAAGTGTCATCGTAGTCGGTTGTGTACATCAAGCTTCCCGTAATCTGGTTCTTGACATTTGAGATTGCCTGAGTCTTCTTTGCTGCAGCTTTTGCTCTAGCAAAGACAGGGAATAAAATGGCGGCAAGAATCGCGATAATTGCGATAACCACCAAAAGTTCTATGAGCGTAAAGGCTCGTTTCATGATTTCCTCCGAATGCGGCTGGCAAATGTCCGCCGCTTACTAAGTTCTAAAAAAGTAAAGTTAGGTGGTCGCTGTTGCGACACGAAAACATAATACGGCAATTTTGCATAAAAAGGTGGGATTTTTCATTTTTTTTGGAATTTATTTGTTTTGGGGTTGGTGGGATTCTGAGGGACGAGTCGGACGATTTGGACAGATAGGACGGAAAGGGCGGGAGGAATGGGCAGGGCTAATAGGACGAAATGGGCGGATTGAGCAGATAACCAAAACCAACAACCAACAACCGACAACCAACAACCAATAACGAAAAACGAATCGTTCAGCCACCGCCATACGCATCCCTGCTGACGAAATCGGATTCGCTTCGCATTCCTGATTAAAGTAGAGAAATCCGAACGGGCTTTCGACAGGTAAAACGACTCAATGAACTTGCCTCTCCTCAAACAACTCACCGAAGCTCATGGCGTTCCTGGCCAAGAGGACGCGATACGCGACATTGTTAGAACAGCATTAGAGGGACATTGCGAATATGAAACGGACCTTTTAGGAAATCTAACTTGCTTTCGCGAAGGAAAAGGAAAAAGGGGCAAAGGAAAGCACAATCAGAAGCTGATGCTTGCTGCCCACATGGACGAGATTGGCTTCATCGTCAAGTTCATTGACGAGAAGGGTTTTTTGCGCCTTCAGCCGCTCGGCGGATGGGATCCGAGGCAGATGGCGAGCCAAAGGGTAAAGGTTCATGTTCAAAAGGGGCAATTGAACGGCGTTCTCATGGCGAGCCAAAAGCCAAAACACCTGCTTACGCCCGATGAGATGAATAAGCCTGTCACTACGGACAGCTATTTTGTGGATTGCGGCCTATCAGGTGACGAAGCGAAAGACCAAGTTCGGATCGGCGACATGGTCACGATGGACCGAACTTTTCAAACGATGGGCAAGCTTGCTACCTGCAAGTGCATGGACGACCGAGTGGCGCTCTATGTAATGATTGAGGCGATGAAGGCCGCACCAAAGCACTCGGTAGATGTTTATGGGGTTGCGACAGTTCAGGAGGAGATCGGATTGCGAGGCGCATCGGCGGCGGGCTCACGAATTGCTCCAGACATTTGCATTGCAATTGACATTACGTTAGCAAACGACATTCCAGGACTTACTGAAGTTGACTACATCACAAAACTTGGGGAAGGGACTGCGATCAAGGTGATGGATAGTTCACTGATTTGTCATCCAAAAGTGGTTGAGCACTTTCGTTCTTTGGCGATCAAGCACGACATAAAATATCAGATGGAAGTTCTTCCTTTTGGCGGAACCGATGCTGGCGGAGTGCAACGGCTCCATGGCGGAATTCCAGCGTTTACACTCTCGATTCCAACGCGGTATGTCCATACGGTCAATGAGACTGTCCATGTGGACGACGTGGATGCTTCCGTTGCGCTGCTTGCGAAGTACATCGAAGATGCGCACAATGGGGACTATTCGTATAGATAAGATCCAAGTTACTGTTGCTGGAATCAAATGCGTTTCATTTTTCTCGTCAGTATGCGAATTGGCTTTCCTGTATCGCAATCAATTAGCCAACCTCGGATCGTCCCGTTGTGCTCCTTAACTTCAAAATAAACTTGGTTGGCAATAATTTCCGAATTCGTCTTTCCGTCAATCTCAATTCCATCGAAAATGACCCTCAATTGGGCATCATTTCTAAGGAAGTTCTTCGCGACAGTCTCCGCAATATGCCAAACGTCTTGTTCAAGAAGAGGCGATGGAAACTTCGCAATTGGCTCAATATCTTTTGGAAGGGAGACATTTCCGAAATTTGGAGGGTGCCAAAGCGATCCAAAGTTTGCCTCCTTCCTTGGGCCAGGAACTGGTAGATAAAAGTTCACACGCTCAGGCTGCTTGATTCCACGAGGTTCGAATGCCGCCCAATAGGTATATTCGAACGACTCATATCTTGGTATCTGAAACATGCGCAAATAGTCCTTGGCAGCTGCAATTGAATCTGTTTTCTTCTTCTCAAATGCACGATTTTCAACAAACCGCTGAATAGCGAAAGTGAATCCAACCGACATACACACAAGCGCACCTGCGATCAATATAAGTCTTTTGTTATGCATTTCGGTTAACTCTTATGACTTTCCTTGTCGCAATGACGAACTGAAAAGCTCGATTAATTCTTCCAATTTGTCCAAATTTTTTTTGAGCGACGGTAATATCAGAGCTTGAACCGTCGTCAAGTTTTTGGGTCCTTCCAAGTACAATTATTCTTCCCATGTCAGAAGAACTCTCGCTACGTGAAATCCGGCTCCAAAAGCTCGCCCGAATGCGCGAGCTGGGCCATGATCCTTTCGCGGTTGAAGAATTCAAGCGAGATGGCTCTGCTGAACAAATTCTTGCCATGTTCGAAGGTAAAGACGAAGAGGCGCTGAAGGCGACTTCAATCAGCTTTGCAGGGCGAATTGTCAGCTATCGGGATATGGGCAAAGCTGGCTTCGCCCATCTGAGCGATGGCGATAGCAAAATTCAAATCTATTGCCGGAAGGATGACCTTGAAGGAATCGGATGGGATCTGTACCAACTCCTCGACATAGGGGATCATGTTGGTGTTGAAGGGTATCTGTTCCATACACGAACTGGCGAACGGAGCATTCATGTTTCCAGGCTTGTGCCTCTATCCAAATGCCTGGAAACGTTGCCAATCGGCAAGGAAAAGGACGGCGAGCAGTGGTATGGACTCACCGATGTAGAGCAAAGGTACCGACATCGCCATCTTGATTTGATTGCAAATCCAGAAGCTCGAAAAGCTCTGATTGATCGCTCGAAAATTGTCTCAGCCGTTCGGCGGTATTTTGACGGCGCCGGGTATTTGGAAGTCGAAACTCCGTTGTTGCAAGTAATTGCAGGTGGCGCAGCAGCACGGCCATTTTCGACTCACTACAATGCCTATGACATGGATGTGAAGCTCCGAATTTCGCTTGAGCTGTATCTAAAGAGACTGATTTGTGGTGATATTCCTGCAGTCTATGAGATTGGGCGCGTTTTTCGAAACGAGGGTGTTTCGAACAGACATAACCCAGAATTCACCCTCCTCGAATTCTACGAGTCCTACACAAATCTTGAAGGCATGATGCGAAGGGTTGAAGAGTGTTTTAAGCATATCGTCGATACTGTGTATGGCGGTCCAGTTCAATACCTAAATCTTCAGTTAGCAAGAATCCTTGGATTCGCTGATTTGAAGTCCCTGGAAACTGGAATTCTTGTGTTTCCTTTTTTACTTGCAAAGCTCAAGGAGGAAGTAGCATTGGAATTGTTTTCAACTGCGGAAGCATTAAGTGTTAATCTCTCGGGAAGAAAGTGGAAGTTCATATTTGAAGGCGAAACAGAATCTAGTGATAAGCCACCATACGAATGTGAAATCCATCTGACGGATGGCATTGTAACAACAATGGAAACAGCTAAGTTCTATGGTTTCAGGGTCGAATCGGATTCTGCCGAGCTCGTCGTTTCTAAAGTTGGGGAACAAAGTTCTCGCACATTAAGGCAAGGGCATTACGTAATGCCAAAACAGTTTGTCAATGCATGCATACTTGACTTTCACAAGCCATGGCGGCGTGTCAACTTGATAGACGAAATTGCGATTCAGACCGGACTCGAAAAAGCTGACCTTCGCGATCTTACAATTGCGAAATCAGCAATTATTGCCAATGGTGTTCTCGACAAAGCACACCAATTGGGCGGGCATATTGACCTGAAGAAGGAAGACAACCTTGGCGGTTTAATCGAGAAATTGCTCGAAATTTTCGTTGAACCGACCTTCCAAGCACCCACGTTCGTAGTCGGTTACCCAATTGAAACGTCCCCACTAGCGAAGAAGGACCCAAGGAATCCTCGGATGACTCGTCGATTCGAGGGGTACATCAACGGCCGAGAAATCTGTAACGCATTTAGTGAAATAAACGATCCTATTGATCAGCGCGAAAGGTTCGAGCAACAAGCTGAGCAAATCACCAAGGGCGATGAAGAGGCTCATCCTTACGATGAAGAGTTCATTCACGCTCTGGAATGCGGAATGCCACCGACCGGTGGTTGCGGAATTGGCATGGAACGCCTCGCAATGGTGTTTACGGGCTCAGAACACATTCGCGAGATCATGTTTTTCCCGATGATGAAGCCAGTTTCAATTATTCCATCCCCTGTCAGCGAAGCGACGGGGGAGGGCTAGGGTGGGGGCATAAAAAGAACCGCCAGCATCTCTGCCGACGGCTCAGTTTTTCGAGGTTAGGTTTGTGATATACGTTTCTTGTAGTGTGCCTCACTC
>JANNJE010000157.1:0-1115 GCA_031405735.1 Armatimonadota bacterium
GAATTTGAGAAAAACGTGTATTGAAGCCCCGTTGGAGCCCTTTGTGCAAGCATCTCAGCTAGATCAGCTTGCTTTGTGTTGAAGAATGCTTTGGCGGACAGTGGCATTGTGTCGAGTTGGCGTCTCACAGCCTCGACAACTTTCGGGTGCCTATGACCGAGGGCAAAAGTACCATAACCACCTAAACAATCAAGGTGCTTCTTCCCTTCTTGGTCCCAAATGTAGCACCCTTCGGCCCTCATTTCGACCCCAAATCCAGCAAATGCCAGGAGTTTTGCAAGTCCGGGGTTGACGTATGTGGCAGTTTTCTCAATGACTTCAGAGTAATAGAGTTCAGGATCCATGTTGAAAGTATATACGGTTAAGGACATGAGTTCGTTTGAGTTGGACGGATAGGGATCATAGGACTTATAGGCCAAATAGGACTTTTAGGACTCATTGGCCTTATGTGTCCAATTGGTCCTAATAGTCCTATTTGGCCTATAAAGTCTCACCCATTTGCAAAATTTGGAACCAATTCAGTACAATAAACGTTAGCAATGTTTACATGAGCGTATAAGACTCAAGTAATCTAAGTCGTAAACACTCACTAAAGGAAAAATATGGGAAAAACAGTTGGAATTGACCTAGGAACCACGAATAGCGTGGTCGCAGTTATGGAAGGCGGAGAGCCTGTTGTCATTGCAAGCGCGGAAGGCGGAAGGACCATTCCGAGCGTTGTGGCATTCAAACCAAACGGCGAGCGACTCGTTGGAGTTACAGCCAAAAGACAAGCCGTCGTGAATCCAGAAAACACAGTTTTTTCGATCAAACGATTCATGGGGCACAGCTACAAAGAAGTTGAGGTCGAAGCTGGTCGAGTTCCTTATAAAGTGAAGGCGGACAAGAAGGGCCAAGCGGTCGCATATATGCCTGCACTCGAAAAAGACCTGACCCCCGAAGAAATTTCGGCAATGATTTTGCAAAAACTTAAAACCGACGCAGAGGCCTATTTGGGCACCAAAGTTGACAGCGCAGTCATCACCGTTCCCGCATATTTCAATGACAGCCAACGAAAAGCCACAAAGGATGCTGGAGAAATTGCCGGACTGAATGTTTTGCGAATCATAAACGAG
>JANNJE010000158.1:0-2500 GCA_031405735.1 Armatimonadota bacterium
ATGAATTACTTTTTCTAATCTGTCAACATTTTTAATGTCCAATTGGCGTTCGATATTGGATGCTTGTCATGAAATCGGCGTTGAATTTGGGGTGATTGAACTGGATAACTCGCCCTATTCCCCTATGCAAGCTGTGCGAGAAAGTTGCAACTACTTCCGATCAATGGGAATTACTGGCTAACTTTCAAACGCGTACAGGAGAATCTCGTCGCAATGAATTTGCATTGTATCAAACATTGGGATTGCGGAAGTGCAATCTTTGAGCAGAATTGGAATCTCTGTGCAACCCAAAATCACTCCTTGGACTCGTTGTGTACCTAGTCGTTCGATGAGCCGCAGATAACCTTGCCTGGTTGACTCAATAAACTTGCCGTAGGTCAGCTCATCAACAATAGTTTTCGCGACCCATTCAAAATCCACTTCGTCAAGCGGAACCAACTCTATCCCGTGCTTCTCCAATTTTACGCCATAGAACGCTGCTCCCATGGCGTAACGAGTGCCCAATAGGGCAACCCGTTTGAATCCCTGAGCGGAAATCACGTTAGCAGTAGCATCTGCGATGTGTATGAGTGGAATTCGGATTGAAGCCGCGATCTCGACAGCATAGAGGTGCGGGGTGTTCGAGCAAATAGCCAGGCATTCGCTTCCGGCAGCTTCTAATTTCTGAGCCTCGTGGACTAGCAATGCAACGTTTCCTTCGTGGTTGTCAGTCTCCACAAAGTCCACAAATTTCTGCAAGTTGATTGACGAGATATAAATTTTTGGAAAGTAGCGGCCTCCTGCTCGCTCGTTAGCCTTGGTGCATAGAATGGAGTAGTAGTCAACCGTAGAAAGCCAGGTCATTCCGCCAAGAAGTCCTATTGCCTTTGTCAGAGCCATGATTATATGTTGGCTCATTTGCAACCGCGGCATGAAAGGTAAACTTAGGCTCGAAAGGGAATCTGAAATAGCGTGCCAGCATGTCGAAAGTGACAAAATCCAAGCCGAAAGCTACGGAAATGCAGACCGCCGCTATCATTTCTCAGATTCAACTTGATCCCCAGGAACAAAGTATGTCCAACGAGAATTTTGATGCTGACATCGTCGTGATTGGAGCCGGCCCCGGTGGCTATGTGGCCGCGATTCGAGCCGCGCAAATGGGCGCAAGAGTCATTTGTGTGGAGAAGGAATATTTGGGCGGCACATGCCTGAATTGGGGCTGCATACCCAGCAAAGCGATGATTGCAGGCGTTGAAAGGCTAAACCATGTTAAGCACGCCAAAGATTTTGGCGTTGTCATTACTGGAGAAATCGGCTTCGATTTCGACGTGTATTCAAAACGACGCGACAAGATTGTTCAAACCCAGCGCGGCGGCATCGCAATGCTCTTCAAGAAGAACAACATTCGGCACGTAGAGGGATTTGCCAAGTTCACAGATGCCAACACGATTGAAGTCACCAAAGGCGGCAAAGCTGAAACCTTCACAGCCAAAAACTTTATTTTGGCAATGGGATCGTCAGTCATTCGGCTCAAAATTCCGGGACTTGAAGGAAATACGAAGGATGGTATTTGGACGAGCGACGACGCCGTAGTTGCCCCGCACATCCCTAAAAGTATGCTTATTCTTGGTGGTGGAGCCGTTGGGACAGAATTCGGCTATGTTTTCAACGGTTTAGGCTCCAAAGTCACGATTGTTGAAATGATGCCTTCGCTGATTCCGCTTATGGATGCCGATTTGGGCGTTGAGCTTGGAAAGGGCCTTAAGAAACAAGGGATTAATGTGATGACTGGGGCAAGCCTTGAAAAATGCGAAAAAATGAAGGGCGGATGGAAGTGCACCGTCAAAGCAGGCGGCAAAGAAGAAGTCATTGAAGTCGAAGTCGTCCTGTTAGGAGTTGGAAGGAAGGCGAACACCGACGGAATGGACCTTGAGAAAATCGGAGTGAAGCTTCACCGAAGGGGCGTCGAGTTAGTGGATGATTCGCTCAAGACTCATGTTCCCAACATTTATGCCATTGGCGACGTTTGCGGGCGAATTCAACTTGCCCACGTAGCTTCAGCCGAAGGAATCCATGCTGTTTCGAACATCATGAAGGGTGCAGACAAGCAGTTTGATTATAAAGTTGTTCCTAACTGCGTCTATACAATTCCTGAAATCGCCTCCGTCGGCTTGACGCAAAGCGAAGCCGAGGCCGCCGGACATGATGTGGTCATCGGCAAAGCCAATTTCCGAATATTTGGCAAGGCGATGGCGATAGGAGAACTGGACGGATTCGTGAAAATCGTTGCCGAGAAGAAATATGGCGAAGTTCTAGGCGTTCACATGGCAGGGCCCCATGTGACGGACATGATCGCCGCTGGAGCAGCAGCGTTGAAGCTAGAAGCCACTCTCGAAATCATGTGCGAAACGATCCACGCTCACCCGACTTTGGCCGAGGCCATGCTAGAAGCGTACGAAGACGCAATGGGTCACGCGATTCACAAGATGTGATCTTTTGGGAGTGCGCGGGCTTGACCGCG
>JANNJE010000159.1:0-1397 GCA_031405735.1 Armatimonadota bacterium
AACGGCTTTGGAAACAAGTTCATCGGTTTCTGTAACAAAAGGCGCAAGCTCTTTGGCATAACCGTTGAATTCTTCCAGGACTTCTTGATAAGAGATTGGTTCGCCGCCCAAAAGAACAATGAGCCGGTTTTTGAATTCAATGGCAACTTTCAGCTTCTTTGCGAAAATATAGGGCTTAATCAGATCGCCCATTCGGATTCCAAACCTGCCAACTTTGTCTTGATATGCCGGTCCGATACCGCGAGACGTCGTTCCGATGCTGTTTTCGCCTCGAAGGGCCTCTTCGAGCGAGTCAATTATCCTGTGATAGGGAAACACAATATGTGCCGCCGGAGATATCACTAATTTGCCCAACTCTTTGCGTTTGGCACGAGTGTTGGCAAGCTCCTGAAGTAGTGCCTTCGGACAAATGACCATTCCTCCGCCCAAAACTGCGGTTACGTTTGGGTGAAGAATTCCTGCTGGTATAAGGTGGAATTTGAACTCTTCATCTCCTACTATGACGGTATGGCCGGCGTTGTTGCCTCCACTGTAGCGGACCACCATGTCCGCTTCTGAACCCAAAACATCAACGAGTTTTCCCTTGGCTTCGTCGCCCCATTGCGCACCTACGATTACTAAAGTCGGCATAAATTTCCTACTTGCCGGGACTCAAAAAAATACCGGCGATCCCTATTTCGAGGATCCGCCGGCCCTAGGCCTGTCGCCTTATCTCGGGCATATTGTACCAGGTGGTCAGCAGGTGGTATTCAGGTAGCTTGCAGGTAGCTTGCAGGTAGTTGGCAGGTTGTCGGCATGTGGTCGGCAAGTTGAAAGAGAACTGGATGTTAGTTTTCAAGCTCGATGCCGTTCTCGGATTCACTTTCTCGAACGGAATTGGACTTTAAAGCTGCGATCAAATTCTGCAATTTGATTGCAAGTCGTCGAATGTCTTTCTCCAATGCCTCTATTTCTGTTGCACTCAAATATGCGAGATCTGACGCAATAATTAGTTGGGTTTCGACTTCATTCAGAGAGCCCAACGAAATCCTTACGAATTGGATGAAAGCTCCATCGGTTCTACGGCCATGGCCCTCAGCAATATTAGACGCAATTGAAACAGATGCCCTCCGAACTTGCTCGGTCAAGCCAAAGCGTTCATCCTTCGGGAACTGCTTTGAGACTTTGTACACCGCCACTGCAAGTTGACGAGCTAACTGCCAAACTTCCAAATCTTTAAAATTGCTTCCAGAAATGAGATTCACCTCAACGCATTAACCACTTGCCAACTACGTCGATCAGCTTAGTATCATCATTCGAATCAGAATTCTTGAATTCTGCTTATTGAGAATTCTGACACTGCTGATGCTCTTGGCTGTTGACAGACACTCACAATATTGAATCTTGAGTATGTCTAT
>JANNJE010000160.1:0-2198 GCA_031405735.1 Armatimonadota bacterium
TTTTGGGTTGCGAGCTAGGATCTACATACTCCATTCGGTAGAGATTTGGCGTATCAACCAAATAGACGAGAAACGTCATTCCTCTCACTTCTGAAGTCGTCGCCAACACCCGTGCTCTGCATTCAGCTCCTTTGAGAGTCGTCAAACTTGTCCCTATTCTTTTGCCCACATCCGCAAGTTTCAGCTTGGATGTAGACCAGCCGCTTTGGCCCGGCTTTTGAACCGGTTGAGCATCAGGAACTGTTGGCTTTTCTGGGATTGAACTGCTGTTCGGCATCGGATCAGTCAGGTCAGATACAGAAGGACTGGCATTTGTAACGTCGGGAGAGGGCGAGCCGGACACCATCGGCTCAGAAGTCGAAGCCGAATTTTCCACCACTTTGCCCGAACCATCCCCGCAACCAGTTAAAGCCAGAACGGCAATTCCTGCAAATACCAGTTTCATGTCAACAGTTTACATTGCGAATCGCTATGAAGTTCCATTAAGAGGATTTTTCAAGCCAGCCCAAAGCGAAAGGTCAATGACGGGAAACGCCGCATCTTTGGTCTTGCAATCGAGCAAATAGTCTTCATCCTTTGGCGTCAGTTCACCCCCGCTATGAATTCGCTCGGCCAAATCAGCGAGCCGATTGAAGCGGTCAATATGGTCCTGAAACCTGATCTCGGCGTAATCCTTGGCTGAAAATGTTGAGATCAAAAATTGCCAGTCGGATGATTCGGCAAGCAAGAGTTCGCGGGCGGTTTGCTCAATGATTTCTTTGGCGGGCCCATTCGCCATTTCTCTTGCCATTTTTCTCAATCGTCGTTGAGCAGGATAGAGCGCTTCCCAAGTCCAAATGTTGTCCTCGTTCAGCCAAACGTAATGATATCCACCTTCGCCCCAAGATCCTTCGGGCATTGTGATCGTATGCTCCGGCGGGTCTCGATCTACAGAGTCGCCGCCAGAAAGAGATTCAATATCGGGATCGTGGTGAAGCCGAACCGCCAATTCGTAAAGAAATTCCGGCCCTTCCCACCACCAGTGTCCGAAAAGTTCGGTGTCGTACATCGCCACAACCGTTCCGTCACGATCTGTTTGGCCGCGATATTGGGCAAGTGCCGCCTTTATCGTAACAACCATGTCCTCTGCGTGGTTTCCAACGTTTTCGAACGCTTGCCATGGCTCGTAAGGTCGTTTAGCGCCTAAATCCCGTTTATCTTCGCTGATGCGCCAGTATCGGAGCCGGCCCGGATACAGTTGCTTGTGAAATTCGAGATAATGCGGATCGCCGGGGTAGCCATGCTCGCCTGACCACACTTTAACGGTCGTTTGCGGGTCCCTTGCAAAAACGATTCGGCCCTCCGGCAATTTGTAAGATTCGTATTCGCTTCGCTGCTCTGGAGGCGGGGAAAAGAACTTTGAGCTTCGAGCAAACAGTTCGGCAAGTTGAGGGAATTTTTCTTGGTAAGTTCCAAGCGGCTCTCCGCCCCTAACCATGTGCGAATCCACGAAAAAATACTCAATTCCACTCTCCCTTAGGAAGTCCTCAACCCCTTTTCGCGGCCATGAGACTTCGTTTTCACCAATAGGAGATTTCCACATATAAGGCGGCCGATACGCGCACTCAGGAAGCCAAATGCCTCTTGGCTGCCGGCCAAAGTGCCGCTTGAACGTTTCAACGCCAAGGGCAACCTGGGCCTGGCAAGACTCATCCGTTCCCAACAACGGCAAATAGCCATGCGTCGCGCAGCATGTGATGATTTCAATGCTCCCAATGTCCTGAAAGTGTCGAAATCCAGATAGGATTTGACGGTTCCAACGATTTTGAAATTGATTGAGCGCACGAGAAAATACTCGGCTCCACATAGCGGCAACGCCGATCATCCATCCCGGGCCCTCCCGTTGAAACTTCTCCAAGTCCTTTTTCGCCCATTCGATTTTTTCCTTGCAATAGAATTCAAATTCGTCTGCGAAGCTAGGATCGGCAAGCTGCTCGGCAAGTATTGGCGTTACGTTGATTGTCCATCGGGGATGAATTCCCTGCTTTTCGAGTCGGCTCAGCACATCGAGAATCGGCAAATAGCATTCTGCAGCCGATTCCATCAGCCAGTCTGTGCCGTGTGGAGATTTGCCGTGTGAAAGAACATACGGCATGTGTGAGTGGAGGCAAAGAAGGAATCGCCCGATGGGCATGTTAGATTATGGGACCTTTCGGGTG
>JANNJE010000161.1:0-3748 GCA_031405735.1 Armatimonadota bacterium
GGCGCACACCAATCTGGGCAACGTGCTCTTGGCGCGGAAGCGACTCGGCCGGCGTACCGCCCAATAAAAGAAATGGAGCGGATGCGGGCGACAGCGCGGATCGTTTTTGGGCTGATCGCATTTGGTCTGATTTCTTTGGTGTCCTATAGGTCTTATCAGTCCTATTTGTCCTATAAAACCCACGGAAAAGAACCTGAATACCTCCCAGCTGGTACCAACCGAAAACGAATGTGGTCATTCTTGATCTTTTGCCTTTTTCCTGCAATTGCCAGCATTCTGATTTGGTCGTATTATCCGCTTGGAAAAGGCCTAGTCATCGCGTTTCAAGACTACCGTTTGATGAAAGGCGAGACCTGGGTCGGGTTTGATAACTTCATCAATGTATTCACTCAGCCGATCTTTTGGAAATCGTTGTACAACAGCTTTTTGTATGTTGGGCTGACGATTTTCATTGGTTTCGGATTGCCAATTCTCCTCGCGATTGCGCTGAACGAAATCCCGCGAGCCAAGGTGTTTTTCCGCACTATTTATTACCTGCCAGCCATGACCAGCGGAATCATTGTTGCGGTCATGTGGCGGCAGTTTTATGACAAGGCGGATACAGGTCTGTTCAATGTAATCGTGAAGCCGTTTATGGACTTCTTGAATTGGGCGGTGCTAAATCCGCTCCACATGACCCCTTGGCCGACGAGCTACGATTGGCTTGGGGACCCCTCAAAGGCGCTGTTGGCAGTTGTCATTCCGGGTATTTGGGCTGGGGCAGGGCCGGGTTCGATTTTGTATTTGGCTGCACTTAAGAATATTCCCGATGAACGCTACGAAGCCGCTGATTTGGACGGGGCGAACTGGCGGCAAAAGATTCGATTTATCATGATTCCGGGGCTAAAGCCGCTCATTTTGATCAACTTCCTAGGCGTGTTTATTGGCAGCTTTAAGGCGATGGAAAATGTGTTTGTATTGACCGGCGGCGGACCGATGAATGCTACGCATACTATAGGTCTTGAAGTTTGGACCAATGCCTTCATGTTTCTAAAGTTTGGCTATGCGACGGCTGCTGCTTGGGTAATGGGCTCGATTTTGGTCGGGTTTACGATGATCCAGATCAAGAATTTGCTGGCGATGCGGTTTAGCACTGCGAAGCTTTGATGTGCATTGGGCGTCCCGCCCAAGTTCCTGAAATCTGCAACTTAGCGACACCTTGATGCGTTTTCACCTTGTGAGCAAGTTCTTTCCGGGAATCGTTGTTTTGTTCGCCAGCATTTTTTTTTGCGCTTTTGGGCGACGCAGATTTCCCTTCCATTTAACGGCGATGCGAAGAACATCTTTTCAAGGGCGGTAGACACCGCCTTCACTAAAGCTCCACTCTTTGAGGTTCTATTTATGGCTTCGTGGCTGCTTGGCGGGCTGGGCGTACTGATGATTGCAATTCAGTACTTTCTGATCTCATCCGGAAAATCGCGATAAAGTGCCGCCGCATATCTCGTAATTCTCGAATAGACCTCTTTGTGAAGCGACTCGATGGGCTCCTTTCGAGTGGCCGCAACATTGAATGCATCATCCAATTGGGCAAGATTGTTGAACGCTATGGAAACGTGGAATTCTCGACCCCATTCGGGTGAAAAACCGAACTTTCTACGCTTGATCTGATAAGACACGAGTGTTCCTTCACTTTTCAAGTAATCAAGCCAATTCTGGACTGCCTTTACCACCACCATATCTTGTTCTCCGGGCGCAAGGTCAAACCAGATTTCATAGTAGTTCATGGGTCAAACGGTACCCTGAAAGGACACTGCTGAAAAACTCTGATTGGGGATTCTGGCACCCCTCCAGGGTGCTGTGAATTGGCGATCTTTGAACCTGGGGTTTCTCAAGTTCGACCCCAGGCTATTTTGATTTGATCCCTCCAGGATCATTCCGCATCAGTCTCGATAAAAATATCTTGGGAACTCTTGAATCGCCTTCGCGGGTTTAGGCAAGTGGAGGCATAATTCCAATGACCCTTACCGAAGTACCCTCGATACTGCTTCGCCGCCCTGCCGACCTTTGGGCCGAAGACACGCTTAAAACCGACTCGCGGAAAGCCAGCCTGTTCCTTTTCACGATTGCCATGGTCGGATTTACCATTTATGGCGCAGTCCTCGGAATCAGCAATGGCCCGATACAAGCCGTAGCGTCTGCGGCAAAACTCCCAGCTCTGTTTCTGCTGACAATGGCGATCAGCTTTCCTGTTCTGCACGTTCTCAATCTGCTCTTTGGCGGCCAACAAAAGGCTTCCGAGCTAACTCTGATCACGCTGATTGCACTTGCGGCTACTGCGACGATACTTGTTGCATTTGCACCGATTTCACTGTTCTTTCTTGTGACGGGAAGCGGATACAGCTTCTATCGCCTGCTTAACGTGGCGATACTTGGAATTGCGTCCGTTATCGGCTTTCGTTTGTTTGTGAAAGGCTGCAACGGACTCGACAAGCAAGGACCCGAAACGGACGCTCAAGCTCCCAATCGAAAGGGTCTGCTAAGGACTTGGGTCCTTTTGGTTGCATTCGTGGGCTGTCAGCTTTCGTGGACCATGCGCCCGTTCTTCGGCGCTCCAGATTTGGAGTTTTCCATCTTTAGGAAGCAAGAAGGCAATTTCTATCAAAGCGTAGGAAGGGCAATTTACGACGTTTTTGGCGGTGAAGCAGTGAGTAAAGGACTGGAGGCCTCGCGAAATTATCCGGAATGAAAGTGGACAGGATAAAGTACAAAGAATAAAGGATAAGCCTAAGTCCGCCTTTGTCTCTTTTCCTTTGTCCTTTATCCCTGTTCTTTCGTTTATTGGCCGGGACGGCCAATAGACGAAAAAGGCTTAGAATCCAGAAACGTTTAACCTTCCATTTGAGACGCACCTGCCATTCATAGAGGCCGTAGCTACTGCTGAACCCATAATCGCAGCCTTAATTTGCGCGGCAGTAGCGGTTGGGTGAGTCGAGCGATACAAAGCCGCCGCGCCTGCTACATGAGGCGTCGCCATTGATGTTCCGCTCATATACGCATAAGAGGAAACATTTCCTGCACCTGGATATGTCGAAGCGATCGTCGAGCCTGGAGCACCGATGTCAACGGTCGTAGCACCGTAGTTCGAGAAACTCGATCTAGCACCAGTATTGGTGATCGAAGCCACCGCAATCACATTTGCCTGAGTGTAGTTCGAAGGATAATTGGCAACCAAATCATTGTTGTCGCCAACGCCATCCGCACCGCCATTGCCAGCAGCAGCTACAAACAGAATATTTGCATTGTTAGCCCGTGTTATCGCATCGGATAGGCCCTGAGAGAACCCGCCGCCGCCCCACGAGTTGTTGGTTGCAACGATGTTAAGTCCGTGACGATTCTTAAGATCCGTAATGTAATCAACGGCTCTTATCGCATTGGCTGTAGTTCCGCCTGAAGCCCCTAGAAACTTGGCTGAAATCAGCTTAATATTCCAGTTTACGCCTGCGACTCCGGTTCCATTGCCGCCCTTCGCGCCGATTGTTCCGGCAACGTGCGTACCGTGATCATCGGCAGTTCCATCGTAAACCGTATTGTTGTTTCCTGCAAAGTCCCAGCCTCGAGTATCGTCAATATAACCGTTGCCGTCGTTATCTCCGCCGCCAACTGGATCAAACGGATTGAGCCAAAAGTTTGCGCTTAAATCGGTGTGACTGAAGAAAACGCCTTCATCAATGATTCCAACGTAAACACTGTTGCTCCCGACGTGATTGGC
>JANNJE010000162.1:0-4406 GCA_031405735.1 Armatimonadota bacterium
CCGAACGATCAATTTCTACAGGCCTAGCCCCTTCCGAACGTGCGGGTCCAGTTCGTCGCCGTAGGTGTTGTCTATGACGACGTTTCCAGCAGGGTCAATGACAACCACCTGATAGCCATCTATACCAAAGTTCTCGTTCATATCCTTCCATCCATTTGGCAGGATGACACAAGGCCAATCGCCTGCTCCATGCTCTTTCATGGCACTTTTGGCATCAGCAGTAGCCTGACTCTCGGTGGCGCCGTAGTCTCTATCCACATCTAGCAACACGACGGCGACTTTATCGGCTCCATATTTTTCCTGGACTCCGCGCACGGCGGGCCACTCTTCAACGCAACTGTGTCAACTAGGGCTGAAGATATCAACGACCAGGACCTTTCCTTTGTAATCAGAGAGTTTGACGGCCTTTCCTGCCATGTCTGTGTACGCAAAATCAGGCATCGGTTTGCCAATGGCAACTTTGCCGCCAGTGGATTGTACTACCCCCGGAGACTCAATCACGGGTTTAGGAGCGGTTGAGCATCCTGCGAGTGCGACTGTCAAGGCGAGTAAATATTGCGACTTTCATTTTCAAGCCCCCTTGAGGGCTATTATAGCCGCACAAATGGAGGAGAACTTGCGCGAAATCGCTTGTATGCTAATCCTGGCTCACTCGGGTATTGCTGAGTAGAGCTGGGTTGGAAGGATCGAACCCACATTTGTCAGCAGATATCGAACTAGCATTCGCTACCGCTTTTGAGTTGGGCCCCAAACCGAATTCATCAGCTCATATCCCTTTTGGTCGAATTGCATAAGCTCAGCCCGGACAAATGGATAGAAATCGTTTTGCCCAAAATAGGCTTCGGTCGCTTCGGCAAAGTATTCCATCTGGTTAGTTAGCGCGTAGTGCTTGGCGGGTTTGCCGTCCCAGTGGAGAATGGATTCGTAGGTTTTTGACTGAGTCGCAGCTTCAAATGCACTCTTTACTGGCTTGTTCTCGTAACCGCCCTCCAAAAACTGGTCGTGATAGGCGTGGGCTAGTTCGTGGAGGACCATCCACGGCTGTTCATAGGTCCAGCTTACAAAGGTCTTCACGTTTCCGATTTCGATACCTTTCGCCATATCCGGGTTCATTTTATGCTCCTTCAGATATTGGGCTCCTGGATGATACGCCATACATTGCGTCCCCGGGCCAGCCTTATGAACCCAAACTGTCACTTTGCGAAGCTTGGCAAGCGGCGCATCTGCAACTACATGGGATATTCGGTAAAGCTGAGTAGCAAGTTCTTGGCGAGCGGAGGTCCATGAAGGGTCTTGAGCAGCTACTAATTCGCCATCAATCTTGATGGTAAAGCCCTCAATCGTTTCTGAAACATATAAGTCAGTAGTAAGTGCTAATGCGAGTCCGATTGCAGCCGAAATCATGACGAATTATAGCATTGCACTTCGTGGGCTATAGGGAATTGCCCTTTTCCCAAGGTTCAAGCCGTGCCTATTTCCCAAATCGTGTAAGCTCAAGTTTGCGGAATTCGATTTCCGCACCTTCAGACTGCAAACCTATCTGACCCTTCCTTACTGAACTCAAGACTCCGTCATTCACCAAGTCGCCATTTACCCATACTTTTATCGTATCATCGCGGCATTCCATCGTCATGGTGTTCCATTCGCCGACTAGCTTTTCTGAATTGTCAGTAAAGTTCTTGCCAGCCTTTTCCGTCGGGGCACCCGCTTTCATTAGGGATTCGTTAAACAAGTGGAAGTCGCCTGCGTTGCCTGATTTTAGCTGAGCTTCAATACCTTGCGGCAAAAAGTTTCCGAGAGCGCGGAGCTTAGAAACGTGAAGAATAACCCCCGAATTGCCTGGCTCTTTGGACCAGCGGTATTCCACGACTAGCTTGTAATTCTCGTAAGATTCATCGGTAATGAGGTGTCCCATCGGCGTTCCGATGCTGATTAGCTTCTTGTCGCGGACGATGAAGGGAACAGGCAGGTCTGGTTTGGTGTCTCGATCAGGAATGTCTGCATGCCAACCTTTTAGGCTCTTGCCATCAAAGAGATTGATCGGCTTTGCTGGCTGTGAGGCTATGGCGAGAGGAAGGGCGAGAAGAATGATGTTCATGATTCGAGTTTAGCTCCGTTAGATTTCAGAACGCATCGCATTTCCGGTAAGCATCAATCACTGCACGTTCGCCATCCTTGCCGGACTTGCTGTTTCCGTGTTCCATTCCCATTACGCCTTTGAAACCCTTGCTGTGAATGTGTTTGAAAACATTAAAGTAATTGACTTCGCCAGTCGTTGGCTCGTTTCGACCTGGATTATCTCCGATTTGGAAATATGCAATCTCAGACCAGGCAGCATTGATATTTGGAATCAGGTTTCCTTCATGAATCTGCTGGTGATACAAATCAAAAAGTATCTTGCAGCTCGGGCTGTTTACCGCTCGGCAAATCTCGAATGCTTGTGCAATTTTATTGAGGAACAGGTTCGGATGGTCGCGGAAATTGAGAGGTTCAAGCACCATGATCAAGCCATGCGGCTCGAAGATTTCTGCGCCACGTCTGAGCATTTCCACCACATTTGCAGTCTGAAAACCGACGTCGAGTCTAGGCTGGTACACGCCGGGGACAACAGTCATCCACTTTGCGCCAACTCGCTTTGCAACTTCAACTGAATCCTTGCATGCCCCAAGGAACTTTTCAAGAACTTCCTTCGATCCTGTAGTCATGGTCGGGGTTGACCAATCAATGTCGTTAGCGACAAAAACTCCCATTGTGATCCCAAGATCTTTCATCGCCTTGCCAAGTTTCTCCTGATTCGCAGGAGATTGACCCCTCATTCCGTTGTCTTCCCAAGCCCTAAAACCCTCGTCTGCAGCGAACTTGAGTTGGTCAACTAGGTCTGGACCTGCCGAATTTTGAAACATTCCAAAATGCGGGGCGTAATTGAGCTTGAATGGTCCTTTAGGCAAAGTTTTCGACTCCTCTTCAGAAGCAAGAATTGGGGCTGCCGCAATTGCAGCGCTTGCTGTTAATCCAGCTTTCAGCATGTCTCGTCTCGTCATTTCAGATCAGCCTCGTGACGCCTGGGATAGCAACTGGCGGAACCATCACAGCGCCCATTTCGAGCTTCGCAGGAACCAGACTCTCTTGAGAATTAAGTGCAGCATCCCATGAGACTTCTTGCCCCGTGTAGGCAGACATTCTGCCCATGATCGCAGTTAGCGTGCTTTCTGCAACCTGCCGGCCTTCGTTGATCGGTTTTCCACTTGTAATGGCCTCATACAGATGCCTGTGCTCTTCGACATAAGGATTCGGCCTTTCGCCTTCGAATCGCCATTTAGTTTCACCGTTGATCACAGAGTTCCCATCTGTAGTTCCTTTCGTTCCAACAATATGTTCGGAAACTCTATTTGCGGTGCCGTCAATCTGTCTGCACATGCTTAGCATCTTGACTCCGTTCGCATATTCGTATTCAGTGGCAAAGTGGTCGAAAATGTGCCCAAACGCCGGATCGGTGCGAACCTGTCTTCCTGCAAGCGAAGTCGCGCGCACGGGGTGCCCTTTCATGGCCCAGTTGCAAACGTCTAAATTGTGAACGTGCTGCTCAACAATATGGTCGCCCGAAAGCCAAGTGAAATAGAGCCAGTTGCGAAGCTGCCATTCCATATCGCTCCAATTTGGCTTGCGATCATGCATCCAAAGGCCACCTTGATTCCAATAGGCGTAGCAAGCTGAAACATCGCCGATTGCACCATTGTGTATTCGCCTCATTGCTTCTCGATAAGCAACGTCGTGCCGTCGCTGCGTTCCCGCGACTATGCAGAGCTTCTTTGAAGCAGCGGTATCAGCCGACGCAAACACTGATCGGATTCCTGGCGCATCAATTGCCACTGGTTTTTCCATGAATACGTGCTTTCCAGCATCAATCGCTGCCTTCAGTTGCATGGGTCGGAAACCTGGAGGAGTAGTAAGAATGACGACGTCTACCTCAGTTGCCAGAACCTTTTTGTAAGCGTCGAATCCTGTGAACGCTCGCTCGTCAGTCACACGAAATCGCTGTCCCAATTCCTTTTTCAAAGCGTTTCGCGAACCTGTGAGACGGTCTTCAAACATGTCACCCATCGCCCAGATGACAACGGACGGGTTTGCTGTCGCATTGTCCATGGCCGCACCGCTGCCACGCCCTCCGCAACCGATTACGCCGACCCGGATTACGTCGGAACCTGAAGCGAATGCAAAGTTTGGGAGCGTGAGCACGCCTGCCGCGCCAGCCGATTTGGCCAAGAAATTTCGGCGAGAGACTTCGTCATGGTGTTCCATGCTCGTACTATATCCGATTTGATCGTGAGTAGTAAATGATTGGGATTACAGTGGCTCCTTTGCGAACATCCAATCCTTTCATGGTAACGTCTAACCGTTATGGTCAG
>JANNJE010000163.1:0-6135 GCA_031405735.1 Armatimonadota bacterium
CGGTTCAACAAGGCTTTATGTGAAAAGAGGTTCACGTCCATCCTTAAGGAGTTTTGACTTCAGCTCAACTGGACTTTCAACCATCAAAATAATTCGAGTTACGAACCGTTCGACACCAAAATTAACTAGCGAAGTTTGGTACGTAGGTTCCTATGGCCCCCGCAGAGAATCCAATTCTTTGACCGTATCTTGCAACACGATCCCATCCGAATTTGCTGGCAACGGATCATTTCCCTTTGCCGGAGGAACATCATTTCGAATCTGGGCGCCTCATGCGAACGCGGCACATGTTGCCGGGCAGTTCAATGGTTGGAATCCGGGATTGTCTCCCATGGCTGGGGAAAGCAGCGGTTGGTACTCAGTTGATTATCGAGACGCCAATCCGGGCCAACAGTACAAATTCGTCCTTACTAACGGGACTTTGACCTTTTGGAAGAATGACCCTTGGGCTCGAAGCCTCACAAATTCTGTCGGAAACTCCGTGATCTACAACCATGGATCGTTTAACTGGACAGCCAATGCATTTCAAATGCCAGCCTGGAACGACCTAATCATCTATGAAATGCATATTGGCACGATGAACGACACTCCAGGAGGAGCGCCAGGGAACTTTCAAAGCGCGATTCAGAAGCTGGATTACTTAAGGGACATGGGAGTGAACTGTGTCGAGCTGATGCCTGTGCAAGAGTTTCCGGGCGATTTCTCATGGGGCTATAACGCTTCGCATCCTTTCTCAGTGGAATCTGCTTACGGTGGGCCAGAAAACTTGAAGCGATTCGTGAACGAAGCAAATCTGCGAGGAATCGCGGTTCTGCTCGATGTAATCCACAACCATTATGGGCCCAACGACTTGAACCTGTGGCAGTTCGATGGCTGGTTCCAAGGGCCGTGGGGAGGTATCTATTTCTACAACGATGAACGTGCAGTTACGCCTTGGGGAAGCACCCGCCCAGATTTTGGCAGAGGCGAGGTCCGACAGTACATTCGCAACAACCAAATGGAGTTTGCGCAACAGTACAGGGTCAGCGGCTTTCGTTGGGATTCTACACTGACTATGCGAACCACCAATTGGGGAGACAATCCAGATGGTTGGAGCCTACTGCAGTGGCTCAATAATGAACTGGACACATCGCAGCCATGGAAGATCAACATCGCGGAGGACCTGCAAAACAACGCCTGGATAACACGAACCACGGGAGCTGGTGGAGCAGGCTTTGACAGCCAATGGTCGAATTTCGTGCATACGCTTCGCGCAGCCATTATCCCTTCCAACGACAACGACCGCAATGTATTCGCCGTCAGGGATGCAATCTCCGAGTCCTTTAACGGTGATCCGTTGCAGCGCGTAATTTACACTGAATCGCATGATGAGAATGCAAATGGTCACCAGAGGGTTCCAAGCGAAATAGATGGCGGCAATCCTGCAAGTTATTGGGCGCTAAAACGTTCGACTTTGGGGGCAGCGATCACGATGACTGCACCGGGAATTCCAATGCTGTTTCAAGGACAGGAGTTTTTGGAGGACGGCTATTTTTCTGATAATGATCCAGTTGATTGGTCGAAACTTGGTACATTTTCCGGAATCAATGCTTTGTACAAAGACCTGATTGCTCTTCGCCGGAATTTGAGAGGCGACACAAATGGGCTCCATGGATCGAATCTCAACATTCACCATGTCAACAATTCAAACAAGACAATTGCATACCATCGCTGGTTGAACGGCGGCTCGAATGACGATGTGATCGTAGTTTGCAACTTCAAGAATGCGACGTATTTGAACTACCGAATCGGAATTCCTCGTTCAGGTGGTTGGTCGGTCGTATTCAATAGCGATTGGAGTGGATATTCCCCATTATTTGGAAATCAGTTTTCTCCCAATTTTTCTGCCGACCTCTTGCCTTGGGACGGTATGACATTCAGTGGAACAGTGAATTTAGCACCGTACTCCGTCGTAATCCTTTCTAAGGACTAACCTGGTTCACTCAATAGGGCTTAGAGAGTAATCTGTGCCAATGCCGAAGCGTCCATTGGAAATCGCCGATCTATTGCGCATTGTAAGTGTAAGCGATCCTTCTTGGCGGCCGAATTCGGACGAGATTTTTTTCACCTGCAAGAAAGTTGGAGAGAAGTTTGCGTCGAACGTCCAGATTTGTTCGATCAATTTGAATGGTGAATCTAAGCAATGGACGTCTGGCGATTCGAAGAACTGGAGCGGAAAGTGGAACCCAGAAGGAAGCCAACTAGCTTTCTTGAGCAACCGATCGAAGCCCGGAACACAAATTCATCTGCTCAACGCGAATGGAGGCGAGGCCGCCCAAGTTACTAAGCTGCCCGAAGGCTCGTTTGGGGAGTGGAAATGGTCGCCAGATGGCAAATGGATAGCTTTTGCTTTTCGAGAGACGCATCCCGAATTCACGGAAAAGGCTTCTGAAGAGAGAAAGGGCGATGGTCGTTCTACGCCTCCGAAAGTTACAGAAAAAGCTCATTACAGACTCGACGGCGATGGCTTTTTCCTGGAGCAAAGGCACAAGATCTACCTCTTGGAAATTGCAACAGGAGAGTCAAAGTGCATCTTTGACCAATGCCCTCTTGGCTGGTTTTCACTCGATTGGTCGCCTGATTCCCGAAGAATTGCTCTGACCGCAACGACAGCAAAGAATCCGTGGATTGATCCAATTGGTGACGAAATCTTCCTTTGCGATTTGAAGGGGAATTCAAAAGTTGTCCCAGGTCTGCCGAACGGTGAAAAGACGACAGTTCGCTGGTCGCCGGATGGCAAACAACTGGCTTACCTCGGCGGAGACGATCCAAACGACCACCGCTCAGTTCAGAATATCCGACTCTTCGTCTGCCCTGTCGGAGGCGGTTCGAGCCGATGTATCTCGGCAGATTTGGACTTGGATTTGGCAACAGCAACGCTCTCTGATACTGCAGAGTCGCCTTCGCCGTTCTTGGAGTGGATGCCTGACAGCAAAATAATTGCCGCGCAGTGGGCATACCACGGCCAATCCCAAGTTGGGATTATTAATCTTGAAACTGGGCAGTTTTCCAAGCAAACGACAGGGAATCATGTCCTCACTTTAGGTTCGCTGCGAACCGATGGCCTCGTCGCATGTCTTCACAGCTCGCCGACAGAAATCCCAGAAATTGCCGTGGCCAACATTGAAACTGACAAGGTCAATCGTCTTACAAAACTGAATGAGGAACTTACAAATGAAATTCAGTTCTGTGAGCCTGTGGAAACCAACATCGAAGCGGAGGACGGCTACCCGGTCCATCTATGGACGATTCGTCCAAAGAAGCCAATCGCCAATCCAAATCCGACGCTCTTAGAAATTCACGGTGGGCCGCAATGCCAATACGGCTGGACGTTTTTCTTTGAGTTCCAGCTTCTCGCGGCGAACGAGTACACCGTTGTTTACTCAAACCCGAGAGGCTCAAAGGGTTATGGAATGAAGCATGTCGAAGCGATAGCGGGACATTGGGGCGGCAAGGATTGGGCCGACATTGCTGCTGTCAAGGATTGGATCAAAAACCAGCCTGATATGGATTCATCTCGAATCGGAGTGGAAGGCGGAAGCTACGGCGGCTATATGGTGAATTGGGCTGTCGGGCATACGACTGATTTCAAAGCAGCGATAACGGACCGGTGCGTTTCGAACCTAGTCTCAAAGTCTCTTAACACAGACTATCCATACCATCCCGGAACCTATTGGATGAGTGCCGCATATCAAGGAATCAAAGGAATCGAAGAGCTTTGGCGCGATTCGCCAATCGCATATTTTGAAAATGTGACTACTCCGATGCTCATCATTCACAGCGAAGGGGACCTGAGGTGCCACATCGAGCAAGGCGAGCAGGTTTTCACAGCACTTCAAGAATTAGGAGTGCCTTGCAGGTTTGTTCGATATCCACCTTCGACCAGCCACGGCATGTCGCGTGGTGGCCCGCCCGATTTGCGAATGCATCGGCTCCATGAGATTTTGGATTGGTGGAAACGGTGGCTCCAATAGAAGCCAAAACCCAATACCTAACCTACATCACCGTTGCCGTCGGCAAATAAGCAGTATCGTTCAAGAACATTTCTACCATTGGCAGGATTCCTGGCCCCTTTTCTTCCATTACCCAAGGGCCCGTATTCGGGAGCCGCTTAACCTCAAGGTCCGGAAAAACGATTCTCCATCGCTCCACAGAACTTGAAGTTAGTCTCCTATCATCATTACCCCAAATTGCTAAAGCAGGAATGTGGCGCACAGCCTCCCTTCGATCCCAAAGGCTTTGATAGTAGTGCGATGAACCTAATAATGCCCTGTCATAACCGTAAGGTCCTACCCGTTCCGATGGCTCATGAAACGCGTTCCAATAATGCTCTCTTGCAACTTTTGTGAAATGAGTTCGATCACGAATTGACTTTATCGCTGAGCGAACCGCCTTGTTCATCGAAAGATACAAAAACCTGCCGGCAATTCCGTTTACCGTTTTATCAATCTTTCGGACTGCTTCCACTTCAGAAAGTGGCCACATCCACGAATTCATCACTACAATATGCTTTATCTTTGAAGGATTTGCGATTGCAAAACCCATTCCAATAGGACCGCCCATTCCATGCGTTACAAGTGTGATATTTTCTAGCCGCTTGGAATCAATGAAGTCTGTAATGTATTCCAAGTCGCGCTCAGGACGATAGGTCCAGTTCACAGGCTTGTCGCTAAGGCCAAACCCGATAAAATCAGGCGCAATGCAACGAAATTGGCTTTTCAAGCCTTTAATCAGGTAGCGAAATGAAAACGACCAACCAGGCGAATCGTGCAAAAACAGCACGGGATCCCCGTTTCCCTCATCCACATAGTGGAGTCGTTTTTTCCCTACTTCAAACCATTTTGATTCAAACGGATACTCCGTTTTATCAATCCAAGGTGCCACGACCATAGTTTCCCTCCGGTGGCCAGTCCGTATTGCGTATGACGAATTCCCCTGACAACAGTTCCATTTTTTTCAAAATTGTTTGTTGCCAGTTAACATTGTACGAGATGTTTTGAAAAATTGATAGCTTTTCTGGGAAAGTTTGTATATGTTGTTGGTTATTGGTTGTTTGTTGGTTATTTTTCGGTTCTTGGTTCTTGGATGCTGGTCGGCAGGTGGTTGGCAAGTTGTTGGCAAGTTGCTGGCACTCTCATTCTCTTAACCCTATACCCGGTACCCATTGCAGCCCTTCCCTAATCTCTAGTCCAAAATCCAATAACCAACAACCACCTTCCCCAGCAATTTCTCCAGGTCTTGACGCATTTCCGTGTATTTGCTTGGAAAATCCTCATAATGGAATCCTTAACCGATTAAAGGGGAGGATTCTATCATGAACCGGAATTCCATATTGTCATTCATCATCGTCGCTGCAGGAACGGGAGCATTGCTCGCTACTACTGCTACTTCTCAGTTTGGTGCGCCGAAGGCGTACGTAAGCCTTCAACCCACCGCTCCAGGGACGAGCCAGTCTGGAAACATCAATATAAGCGGCTCAGTGCTGGCTGGCCAGTTCCAAGGCGGCGGCGCAGGAGTCACGGGCGTCAATGCCGATTTGCTGGACGGAATAAACAGCACAGGTTTCTCGCTTGCCGTCCACCCTCACAGTGCCGCGGATATCACATCGGGAACCCTAGCTGACTCGCGCCTCAGCAGCAACGTTGCCCTATTGGGGGGAGCGCAAACGTTCACCGGCGCAAAAACATTCGCTTCTGCTCCAAGCTTCACTGCCAGTGGAGCGCCATTTTCAGTAACTAGCATGGGGTTAGTCACTAACCTGAATGCCGACCTGCTCGACGGCCTGAACTCGTCCGCATTCCTCCAGTCCATCCCCGTGCCACTCACGTTAACTGGGACGAGCACAGCCCACATTATTCGAGGTGAAAACGCTTCTACGACGACCGGCTCCACGGGCGTGCACGGTGAGGCCACCGGAACAAGCGGCCTAACTTATGGCATAAGAGGACAGAACGCCAGCACTACTGGCTATGGCGTCTTCGGTAAGACCACCGCCTCGACCGGGATCAACTATGCCGGGCGTTTCGAGAACGCAAGCTCGTCTGGGCGCGGAGTATACGGATATGCTTCCTCTGCAACCGGCACCACCTACGGTTT
>JANNJE010000164.1:0-2207 GCA_031405735.1 Armatimonadota bacterium
ATGCCGCCTGCGATACCACCGAGAATAACGGACAAAGTTCGTTTGGCATACGTTCCATTAGGATCGGAGCGCGTAGTGGGTTTATTGTCGCAATACGCATACAGGTTCAGCCCGCCTGCATGTCCGATCGGGTCGCGAGTGAGGAACCGCCCCAGCTTGGGAATGTAGAACCTCGCCCCCGAAATTACTCGGGGGCGATTTGTTGGAACTGGTTGTCCTACGGAGCGACGGTCCAGACTGTCCGGTCAATCTTCTCGGTCCAGCCATCAATGTCACTGACGTCGTTCTGAGGAACCCACCTGAGTCTAGAGCGCATTTCTCGTGGCCCAGCTTGAACAAACCTGCTGTGGTTCGTTGGAATCACGATATTGAACGTGCTGTCTGCAAAGGTGGATACTCGAGAATTCACTAGTTCATAAAGTCCAGTTGTGTAATTGAACATGTGAGTGAATTCGGTAAGATCGTTCCTCGAAGCACCCGTTTCAATGGTGAAGGACAGCGCCGAAGTTGTGGCAAACGGCGAAGTTCCAAACACTACCATTTCTCCTATAGAGTCGAATTCATCGTTCAAGATGAAAACATAGCTATTGTTGCTTGTGAACAGGTCGCCCAAGACGCCGCCAAAATCAAGTCCGGCGGTAATGGCGTACGACCCAGGATTCACGACGGCGGAGCTTGCATTTACCGTGAACACGTTGTTCGCCGTAATGAATTGCCCGTCTGGATTCGTGATCGTGAGATTACGCAATCCTGTAGCAGCTCCAGGAGCAATGGTGATGTTCAACGTGAACTGAGCAGGGTTGTTAGCGTATGTCACTGTATTCACAGTGATTCCAGCGCCACTGAACGATGCAGCAAGTCTGCCATTGAATCCATTGCCTGGATCAAAGAATCCAGTTCCACCTGCCGTCGTTCCGTTGACTACCACGTTCAAGGTAGCACCTTGGTTGGCGTTGTTGGGAAGGATTGAAGCAAATGCGGCTGGTGCGGGTGCCGTCATCTGAATCACGCGAATCGCCCAAGAATTGGTTGCATTGCAATATTCTTGGAACGTCCACATGGTCATCCCATCGTGGGGATCAAGCACGGTGTTGCTGTAATCGCCCCAACGTTGAGTTCCAGATGTCTGGACGTTGTAGTTCGTGGATGAAGTAATCGCAAGTGCCGGAGTAAGGGTCGAGCCAAGGGCATCACCTGCTAAGCGTGTTGTGTAGCCAACTGAAGCCTGAAGTAGTGCTCCTGCCGCACTTGTACCTAATATACTGTGGCCTTGCATCGAGGTTCCAATAGAAGGCATCCAATATCCGCGCATATTCGTTGCCGCAGGATCGAACATCGTTCCGCTTTGCCTTAGCGGCGGCGTTGCCAACGTGAGGTTGTCAATTTCATACCAGCGGGAACCATTTCGGTTTCCTGCGGTGTTACCAACGCCGCCCGACGTAACTTCAAAATTGTGGGCAGCCCAAATACTTCTTCGGCCACTATTTTTATCGAAGAATATTTTTGCTGCAAAGAGGCGATCGTCAAGGGCATCCAGCGGCCTTGTGCTTCCCAATGCGTTTTGCACTTGAGGAAATACGGTGACCGGAACGGTAATGTTGATGGCAGAAGAGAAGCTAGGTGTTGCTCCTGGAGTGGTTATCTTGTGCAAAACCAGCAGCGAAAAAACTCCGGCGTCTACGCCAATGTAATAGCCTGTCGTTTCGGCGGCATTCCAGTTGTCGCAGCCATGGCCAACGTAAACTCCGGTCGCATTCGTTCCGATTGACCTAGCTGGTGTGACCACCAAACTGTTCGCGAGCAACGCTGATTTTCGAATGACAAAAAGTGTGTTCCCAACGTATGCAGTCAACGCTGAGTTAAACATCGAGCCGCCTACATAGACTGCGTTTGAATCAACGCCAAGGGTCGGATAATCAAGGAACCCGCCTGTGTTTGGGTTCCCAATGGTTCCAACCAAATCCTGTTGAAATTGGAAGAACGTGAAGGACGACGAGTTGGTGATCGTTGCGCCGCTGCTCATCGCAATCAAGCAGCGATTCGGGGTAGTAAGGTTAATTGCAACCACGAACCACCTGCCAGAAATCGGATCGAAGGTGCATTTCGGATCGGAAATGCCCGTGCCAGCATGAACGGATGCAAAAAAGTTGTCAACGTTCATATTAAGTCCGCCCACAGCTCCTGCCTTCGAAAAAACTCGAATCCAG
>JANNJE010000165.1:0-4140 GCA_031405735.1 Armatimonadota bacterium
TCCGGAAATGTTAACCTGGGCAAATGTGAGGGTTGAGATAACAATAGAGAGTAGTAATAAAATTTGCTTTTTCATATTATAGGTAGAACGGGTTTTACTGTCGTTCCTGATATGAGAAAGTAAATTTTATCTCAGGATTAATTGATGAAGGATAAGTTTTTGTTAAAGCAATATTATTTACTCAAACGATACAGAGTCTTATGAATTTATTTTTTATTCAGAACAAAGAGTTCATTTTGATGCTGAATCCATATCTTTTGGCTCCGAAAAGGCGCGGTAAAGCCCGCGCACTCCCAAAGTGGCTTGCGATCGGAGGCTTTGCCATGAGCATAGCTTCCGTTAATGCACAATCTCCTTCAAAGCCTGGGCCGCTACCCAAGAATTTTGGCTTCGAGCAAAAATTAGGCGTTCAACTTCCGCTCAACACTCCGTTCAAAGATGAGAATGGGAAAGATGTTGTACTAGGCGATTTCTACAAAACAAAACCCGTGCTGCTTGCAATGATCTTCTATCATTGTAACGGTTCGTGCTTGCTCGTTCGAGACGGAATTATCAAGACAGCCAACGCGCAAAAGCTTTTGGAAGTTGAAAGGGATTTCGACGTTGTCCTGATTTCGATTCATCCAAAGGAAACGCCGGAACTTGCCAAATCCAAAAAGGCACTTTGGCTGAAAGACTACAAATACCCAGATACGGAAGACGGCTGGCACTTCTTAACCGGAACTTGGGACAACATCCACAAAGTTACGGATCAAGTTGGATTCCAATATACGTTTGATGAAGCGACCGACCGCGTCGCACACGCCGCTGGAATTGTAATTTGCACACCTAAAGGCATTGTCAGCGAATATCTTTTGGGCGTCACTTACTCTCAAAAGGAGGTACACGAGGCATTAGTCCGTGCCCAGGAGAATAAGATTGGTCCAAAGACGGAGACGATTCTGTGGGGTTGCCTGCAATACGACCCAAAGACTGGTGCTTTGCGATTAAAAGTCGAAAGGCTCTTGCAGATTCTAGGTTCCCTCACAGTCTTGATCCTGGTTGCTTCGATAGTCACCATGTCCGTGAAGCACAAGTACAAGCCTTTGACTTCGATCAGCGATTTAGATTCCGAACAGGAGGGCCCTAACTAGGCTCAGCGAAAAGTACGAGAAAGCTTTATGTGGAACGTTCCTCACCTGCCATTTATTCCCGAGCAAGCCTCGACGTTTGCTGTCGAATACGACTTGATCTACTGGACGATCATGGCGCTGACGATATTCTTCACGGTAGCAACTTGTGCCGCGATTGCGTATTTTGTAGCCAAATATCACCATGGCTCAAATGCTGATCGTTCAAATCCGCCTGCGACGAACCACGCGCTAGAAATTGCTTGGTCAGTCATTCCGCTCTTGATGGCACTCGTGATCTTTGCTTGGAACGCTGAAATGTACGTCAAAATGCGGGTTCCACCCAAAAATGCGATGAACATTTTTGTTGTAGGAAAGCAATGGATGTGGCACTTGCAGCATCCGAACGGAGTGCGCGAAAACAACCGCTTGACCGTTCCTATAGGAGTCCCGATCAAGCTCACAATGATTTCGCAAGACGTGCTTCACAGCTTTTACGTACCTCAGTTTCGTGTGAAACAAGACGTGATTCCGGGCAGGTATACCATGCTCTGGTTTGAAGCCTCGAAAATCGGAACTTACAACCTGTTCTGCACCGAATATTGCGGGACTCAGCATTCCGAAATGGGCGGTTACGTTCGCGTTGTGAGTCAGGCCGATTATGCAAAATGGCTTGCAAACGGCGGAGATGACTCGTTGCCGAACGCGACGCCTGTGGAACTTGGAAAGGCGATTTGGGATCGTTACTCGTGCGGAAATTGCCACGGCGTAAAAGACACCGAAAGAGGCCCTTCGCTGATAGGAATGTATGGAAGGAAACGCGAGTTTACAGACGGGACTTCAGCAGAAGCTGATCAGGTGTATGTCCGAGATGCTGTACTTTATCCGTATCGAAAAATTCTCAAGGGTTACGAACAAACTATGCCAGAGTATTCCGATTTACTTAACGAAGACCAGGTCATTCAACTTTCACTCTATATGAAGACGATGGGCGAAACCGCAAAGCCTGCCGCCAACACCCCAGCACAAGGAACCAACCGATGAGCGCAACAACTGTCGGAATTCCCGATGTGCCAAAACCGAAGGAAGAGAAGAACTACCTGAACAACGGGAATACGATTTCTTCGTGGCTTCTGACAACGGACCACAAAAGAATCGCAATCCTGTATCTAATTTCCGTCAGCTTTTTCTTTTTGGTCGGAGGAACTGCGGCTGGCCTGGTGCGGCTTGAATTGACTTCGCCACGCGGCATCTTCTTCGAAAACGAAACCTATAACAAGATTTTCAGCCTTCACGGAATCGTGATGGTCTTCTTTTTCCTCATTCCTGCCATTCCCGCAGTTATTGGAAATTTCTTAGTTCCGTTGATGTGCGGAGCTCGAGACCTAGCCTTTCCTCGAATGAACCTGCTGAGCTGGTACGTGTTTATTTCGGGCGGATCCCTTGCTGTGCTCGCTATGCTGCTTGGAGGCGTGGATACGGGATGGACTTTTTACACGCCGTACTCAAGCTTGTATTCGAATACGCAGGTCACCTTGGCCGTTTTCGGTGGATTTCTTGCTGGATTTTCGTCCATATTTACGGGCATCAATTTCATTGTTACCATCCATAAAATGCGCGCGCCAGGGTTGACCTGGTTCCGATTGCCGTTGTTCCTTTGGGCGCAATATGCGACTAGCGTCATCATCATTTTGGGAACTCCGGTTATCGCGATTACACTCTTGCTACTGTTTGCCGAGCGTGTTCTCAAGCTTGGTGTTTTTAGCCCAGAACTTGGCGGAGATCCGGTTCTGTTCCAGCACATGTTCTGGTTCTATTCACACCCGGCGGTCTATATCATGATCTTGCCGGCGATGGGTGTGACCAACGAGATTATTTCTTGCTTCAGCCGGAGCAGAATTTTCGGCTACTCCTTTGTCGCTTTTTCCTCGCTTGCTATTGCTGGACTTGGATTTTTGGTTTGGGGACACCACATGTTCGTGTCCGGACAATCAATGTACCAAGGACTTGTTTTCTCGATCATCACGTTCCTTGTTGCTATCCCCTCTGCCATCAAAATATTTAACTGGGCTGCCACGCTGTACAAAGGCTCGATCCGTTTGCAGACTCCCATGTGGTACGGATTGGGTTTCATTGGCCTTTTCTTAATTGGCGGACTAACGGGACTGTTCCTTTCCTCGATGGCCTCGGACGTGCACCTGCATGACACCTATTTCGTTGTCGCGCACTTCCACTATGTTATGGTCGGCGGAACGATCATGGGCTATATGGGCGGTTTGCACATGTGGTGGCCAAAGATGACGGGACGAATGTATCCAGAATTTCTCGGCCAACTCTCAGCGATGCTGGTGTTCGTTGGGTTCAACATGACCTTTATTCCGCAGTTCATCGTTGGATATTTGGGAATGCCGCGCCGTTATCACTATTACTATTTGGCACCTGAGTTCCAGGTCTACAACATCATGTCCACGCTGGGTGCATCAGTACTTGCTGTTGGATATGCGATGCCTGTTTTCTACTTGATCTGGTCGCTCAAATATGGACGAAAGGCTGGGCCGAATCCATGGCATGCTTGGGGATTGGAGTGGACGACAGCATCTCCGCCGCCAACATTCAACTTTGCAACGGTTCCAATCGTCACTTCCGAAGCGTACGATTACGATGCGGTTTCTGACGACCAGCACGACTTTTTGCGAGAAGAAGAAGACGCGGCGAAAAGAGCCGAGGGCGACGTCAAACACGATTTTCAACGATCGGAAGAGGAATCAGCAACGAAAATTGAGGGCGAGGAATAACTTCTATGGCAAGCACCCATGTAGATTCATCTAGCCACCACGACCCTGAGGTTTATCATCAGTTCGAGACGCTCGAGCAGCAAAACGATAGCTACATAGTTGGAATGTGGACGTTTCTTGTCACGGAAATCATGTTCTTCGGCGGCATGTTCTTTATCTATACGATTTATCGCTGGTCGAACCAAGACATGTTCTACAAGCTTCATTCGGAATTGAGCATTCAGTGGGGAGCAGTC
>JANNJE010000166.1:0-2615 GCA_031405735.1 Armatimonadota bacterium
AATCTCCAAAACCAGATTGCAAATCCATAGTAACAAATAATCCAGTGTTTAGAACTGACATAAACGCTAGGATTTGACTTCTCGACCCTATTGCGATCCCTCGAACCAAAAATCCACGTCAAACTTGTTTCATCCCTGCCACCCACAATAGAACGTTCCAAGTTATCCCACGCACAGCGCTAAGACTTCCCAGTCTCCACAATATTCATGATTCCAATGCAGCCGATTATTTCGTCGTTTTCGCTGGTAGCTTTCATCGGCATGGCTCGAAGGACCGCGTTGCCGAACTCACCTTTCAATCGAATAACCGTTTGCTTGCCAGAAAGGGCATCCAGGTGAGCCGCTATCGGTGGATGCGTAGGGTCTTCGCTCTTGAAAATCTCGTAGACCGTCTTTCCAACTTCCCATGTCACTCCGAGGTGAGAAGACGGTAGGACACCGTTCGCAAGAATCATCAGCTTCATGTCTTTGTCCGTCGCCCAAACGGTGGATTTAATTTGGTCCATAGCCAGTTGTAGCAGAGCAAGTTCGCTACGTAGGTCTAAATGATGAGCCTCTCTGTTTGCCACAGCTTCGGCAAGTTCTGACTTGGTGGAATTCGCTTCGCGAAGTGCTTCCTCAGCGCGTTCCCGAATGATTTTGGCGACCGTGTCGGTTCGGCCGATCCCGCCAACCTTTAGCCGAATCCGTAGCCAATATGTGTTGACCGTTCCGATGCTCAGTTCGAGCTTGTGCGCAATGGCTTCGTTCGTAAGCCCCACTATCGCGAGTTCGACGATTTGAATCTCGCGGGGAGAAAGTCCAAGTTTTTTCATTTCCATTCCCTCCAGAGGGAAACTGGCCCTGCGTCCCAAATAGTACCAATTCGATAAGAAAATGTCAACTTTCCTTCCTTCGAGGGGAAGATTGGAGATTAGCTAGCGCCGTTCGCCGTTACAGAGCAATTGCCAGCTATTCGCCGACGGTATTCATGATCCCAATGCAGCCCGCCACAGGGTTACTTTCGTCGCCATTTCTCATTGGCATGGCCCGAAGGAACATATTGCTGAACTCGCCTTTGAGTCGAATACTGGTCTCCTCGCCATCGAGCGCATTCAGATGCGCTGCAATGGGTGGGTGAAGCGGGTCTTCGCTCTTGAATATCTCATAGACCGTCTTCCCAACTTCCCAAACGACCCCGTTGTGCGCAGTTGGCAGGTGCCCGTTTGCAATGATCTGCAACCGGAGATCGCCGTCTGTAGCCCAGACAGTGGACTTGATCTGATCCATTGCAAGCTGCAAGAGTGTGAGTTCGGATCTTTGGTCCTCCAGTTGCGCTTCTCGCGCTGCCAAGAGTTCGGCAAGGTTCGTCCTGATGTGGTTCGCCTGTCGAAGAGCTGATTCGGCTCGGTCCTTAATAATAATCGCCACTGAGTCCGTTCGGCCGGAGCCTTTCACCTTTAATCGGATACGCATCCAATAGGTATTGACGGTGCCAATGCTTAAACTAAGCTGATGGGCGATGCCATCGTTTGTCAATCCTTCAATGGCAAGTTCGACGATTTGTGATTCGCGGGGCGATAACACATGAGTTCCAATTATTGTGGAATCAGAAAGGCTTATTGTATCTTCTATCACTTGATTTACTTCCGACGCTATGGCGATACTTTTGCAAATCTCGATAGCAGTTCATATCGTTAGTGTCTATTAATCCCGGTTCGAATAACAAGTCGTGGATATACTTGTCAGTACATCGGTGGACACCGGTCAGCGGTCTACATCCCACTGCAATAAGATTGTTTCAGCCTAAAACCTCTTAAGATTCCATATTGTCTAGCACATAGGTACCATCAAAAAAGCCGTACCCAAAAGCGCCGCATGAATTCTTACTCTTGCTTTAGCGGTTAATGGCTGCAAATGTAGTTGTAGTCCCCGTTGTAATGGTAGACCTTGTTAGCCAAAAGAGAAGGCTGACAAACTGTTTGAACCTTCATCGCACCTGTCGTTGAAGAATAATAACCGTATAATCAGAATCAACATGGACAAAGACAACCAAAAGCGCATGGACAGAATCAATTCACAAATTGATTCTGTCCGAAACCTGCGTCCAAAGGCGTTCGAACTTGTCACCGATCACGAAGCCGACATCAAACAAAGGTGGACTGCATTTGATGAATTGTACGAAGCCGTGCGAGAAGGCTTGCTTCAAAAAGGATATTCGCCCGACCAAATCCTCCTCAGTCCTTTTCCAGAAAGTCTTGCGCACCTGCCGCCGTTAACTGAAGCCCAGCGAGAGCAATCCATGCGCAACATGGTTGCACTCGGCCTTGTCAGCTCGAAGTATGGACATGCGCCGGATGCGATGCCCCATGTGATGGTGCAAGCAGACCTTTTGGTGCCCGTTTCGCCCGATCCTGAAACAGGACGGTTTGGGCTGTCCAGCACCGATAACCTCCTTCTTGGAGAGCTGACCATTATCGCCCGCGGCGAAATGAAAGAAGACTGGGACTGTTTTTTCAAGGGCGATACCGAACCACTTGTTAAAAGAAGGCTTGCCTTTCGAAGGCTTTACGCCGTAATCGGCAAAGCATGGATGGAACATACGCTGAGCGTACGGAGCATGAGTAATGAGGAAC
>JANNJE010000167.1:0-4343 GCA_031405735.1 Armatimonadota bacterium
GCGAGCACTCTACAGTGTCTATGCCCAAGACTGGCTTGCATACAAGGCCAACGGGATCATTTGGATTCTCACCGACATGGTGACGACCCTCACAATGCCTCTTGTATGGGCTAGTGCGGCAGGTAAAGGGCTGATCGAAAACTATAACGCTGCTCAATTCACCGTTTACTACCTAGCAATGCTGATCATTGGTTCATTTGTGACAAGCCACATCATGTGGGAACTCGCAATGGAGATTCGAGAAGGAGTTTTCACGAAGTACTTAACTCGTCCATTCAGCTTCTTTCAAACCATTGTGATACGGAATTTTTCGTGGCGGACAATTCGCCTAGTTATGACGATTCCATTTGTCGGAATCATGATGCTGTTTTACGGGAATATGCTTCACGGCGCACAAGTATTCTTAGGCTGGCAATTTTGGCTTGCCTTTGTATTAGGGCATTGCGTCAGTATTTCAGTCGTACTGATGATGTCTTCGATTGCCCTTTTTACTACCGAAGCGATAGCAGTTTTTGAACTCTATTATGTTCCGCAATTGTTTCTTTCGGGATATTTGTTCCCGATCTCGATGATGCCAGTTTGGGCGCAAAAGACTGCACATGTTCTTCCCTTCTATTACACAACTGGCCTGCCAACGGAATTGGTCGTAGGGCGAATTCCTGCCCAAGATGCACTTCCGTTCATTGGTGGACAATTAGCGTGGATTGCAATTTCCGTAATTCTTGGCCGTATTATGTGGAAGTCAGGCTTGAAGCAGTACACGGGAGCGGGAATGTGAGGACGCAAAACTAGGTGGCGAAATTTCTTTCCAAACGCAGAGTTTCTGCTATCGTAATTTCTGTTATAGCTGGAGTCGGATCAACTCTCCTTTGGCCAGCAACGGACCATGATCACTTTCTGAAGCAGCCGTTTGTTTCAGCTGAAAGAATTGCCTACGATTCTCTTTTCACCGTTCGCGGAGCGCGAGCGGATCGAATTGACCCACGTATCGCGATTGTTGGCTTTACCCGAGCAAGTGAGGATGCGTTGCAAGTACGTTGGCCCGCAAAGCGCTCTCTCCACGCAAAGCTAATTGAAAACCTCAACGCAGACGGCGCAAAACTAATCGTTTTTGACTTACTATTTTCTGCTCCTACAATTGTCGCCGAAGACAAAGCTCTCAACATTGCTTTCGGAAAGGCAAAAAACGTGGTTATTGCCCAACGAATTGATCGTGATTCTATTCAGAAACGTAAGTCCCTTGAATTTCCGTATTACGACGACGCGATTGGCATTGACTTTGAAAAAGACACATCAATTGGTTTAGCCGAGGTAACTTTGGACAGCGATGAAGTGATCCGGTCGTTTGTCCCAGCTCTTAAGTTTCAAGGTGAATGGCTCCCAACACTAGCAACAGCAGCCTATTTGCGGCTCGAAGGCATTTCAAATTCTTCTATCGTTGTCGGTTCAGAAAGTATAAAACTGGGCGCGAAATCGTTTGGACCCGTTCACTCCTCAACCATTGATCGGGTTGACCAATCAACCATCAATAGCTTATTAGTTGATTTTCCAGCAGGAATGGACGCGTTCGAATCCACATACAGTTACGACCAAGTCGTTCTGAAACAATTTCCAAAAGGTGCATTCGCTGGAAAGATTGTATTCGTTGGGGTTTCTGGTTTTGAACTTGCACGTGAAGTTAGCGACATTTACTCGATTTCATCTAGTCAACTTGCGATGGATTTGGGAACAGATAAGGAAGCCATTGGATCAAGATCAGCAGACTATAGTCGGATTCCTGGCGTTTTCATTCAGGCACATTTCTTTAATGCACTTCTTACAAACGGATTCGTAACCCTTGTTCCCCGCTGGATTCAATTCATTCTTGTCTCGCTAATGACAATGAGCGGGATTGCTGTGGTCAGGCGATATTTGAATTGGCGTGGCCCGGTATTCCTTTTCGGCTGTGGGCTTGGCTACTACCTCCTTAGTCTCGGGCTATTTGAATTCAAACAGATGCACTTGCCGTTTCTCGTCCCACTGATTGCATTTTCTGTATCCATTTTCAGCGTTGCTTGGATCGAACGACGAGCCCTCAAGCAAAAGTGGTCGGGTTACGTTTCCCCCGATCTTCTGGAGCAAATTCTCCAATCTGACGAAGTCACTTTTGTAAAGCGTTACGATGCTGTTGCGATGTTTGGAGATATTCGTGGATTCACAACATTCGCAGATCAACACGATCCTGAAGCTGTTGTACACCTTCTAAACATGCACTTTGAACGATTTTCGAACGTTATTTATGATGAGCTCGGAACCATTGACAAGTTTATGGGTGACGGGATCATGGTTCTCTTCGGCGTGCCTCTCACAATGGACAATCCAGCACTTCGAGCTGTACGAACCGCATGTATTCTCAGAGACATCTCCCATACACCACTAGAGCATGGAGGCGATCAGTTCACTTTGATTACGGGATTTGGAATCGCAAGCGGTCCATTTGTTGCGGGGCACGTTGGAGGAAAAAAACGTCATGATTTCACGGCGATTGGTGATGTTGTTAATGTCGCTGCTCGATTGCAAGGCGTTACGGGCAAACCAGATGTTGTCATTGATAAAGCTACTTACATTTTAGTCAAAGACTTTGTAAATGCTGAGTTCCTAGGCGAAATTGAGTTAAAAGGTAAACCGCGTCCATTACCCGCCTACAGAGTCGTTTCTATGAAATAGTGCAGTAATTAGTCCCAAAGTTGACAATTCAAGCAACATTGATAGCCCAAAAGCAGACTAAATGAATGTAATATAGATCGTCAGGCCGGAAGGGTCTGTCTAGATGATTGTATCTGGGAAGAATACAACGTGATTTCAGAGGAGTGATTTTTAATTTGCAAAGCGAAAAGGCAAAAAGGCAAATAGCTGTTTGTGTGGCTTTTGTTGCACTGTGCTCCTTTGCAATCGCAAAGGACAAGCCTCAAGGCAACGTGGGCGTTTTGTCACTTGCCCGATTTGTTTCGATGGCTAGGGACGCTGGCGGAACATTTGCCACAGTGAAGGAAAATGCTGGAATTCGAGACGGTTCGGCGCTTCGTACTGATCGTCGGGGATTTGGAGAAATCACTTTTAACGATGACTCTATTCTTCGCCTGAGCGAACGAACCGAGATGGTCGTTCAAGATGTCAACAAGCTCCGAAAAATGCGGCTCCAGCGAGGTACCCTTTGGCTTAGGGTCACAAAGGGCGTTGGGACATCAATTCAAACGCCAGTTGCCACAGCCACAGTACGGGGTACAGAGTTCACAATTGACGACGCTGGCAATTTGCGAGTGATCGAAGGCGACGTTTGGTTTGAAGCTGGCGGCGAGGGAATTATGGTCTTCGGCGGAGAATCCGCTGGAGTTGGCCCTGACGGGAAGCCAGTCAAACAAAGTGATCAAGACCTCGGTGTTAAACCACAATGGTGGCTCGATATGCTTGGCCATGTTCAAACCATGCCTTCCGTTCAACAGATCGTAGCGTTGACAACAACGACACTTGCTTTTGGGAATTTCAATCCAGGTTCGCCTGTTCCTGAGCCAGCGAGTATGGTTGGCTTGACTCTAGGCGTTGGTTATGTTATCACCCGACTTCGGAAACAGCGACCTAGCTAAGGAGCGGCGGGCGGGTCGGCAACAGTTCCCGCAGAAATTGCACATGCGCACGACTCAGCATTAGGCTCACAGCACTTAGGAATGCTGTCATTCACATAAAACCCCGAACCCTTGAACATGACGGCTGGTGGCTGGATGAGGCGCACGAGTGTGCCACTACCGCCGCAGACGCAGTCTCTTAGCGCATCTTCAGTAATTCTTTGCTCTACTTCCGTAATCGAAGAGCATTTTTGGCATTCATATACGTAGGTCGGCATAGGTTCCTTGATTAACCTCAGATTGTGACACAATAGGCATTCAAGGCCTTGCGCCACCTATTCTAATGTTCGGTCAGCTTTTCGAATTACAAGATATCCCGCGCATTGGCGTATTAGTCGGTTTGGAGGCGTTGCTTTCAGCAGACAATGCTTTGATTTTGGCGATCATGGTTCGCCATTTGCCCAAAGATCAGCAAAAACGAGCCCTATTTTATGGTCTTGCCGGTGCTGTAGTTCTTCGACTCTTGGCCATTGCACTTGCCGCGCAAATCCTCAATTTTTGGTGGCTGCAAGTCATTGGCGCTCTATATCTACTTTTTCTGCCAATCAAGCATTTTGTTTCGCATAGCGTAGGTTCAGGTTCCAAAGGTGCCGCGGGAGCAAGCTTTTGGATGACTGTGCTTTACGCAGATCTTGCCGATCTTGCGTTTGCCATTGATTCGGTTTTAGTGGCAGTGGCTGT
>JANNJE010000168.1:0-2998 GCA_031405735.1 Armatimonadota bacterium
CGACAACCTGCGGGCAGCCGCCGCAGGTGAAACGGAAGAGTTCACCGATATGTATCCGCGCATGGCGCGCGAAGCCAAAGAAGACGGCTTCGCCGACATCGCTTTTCTGTTCGAATCCATCGGCAGGATTGAAAAACATCACCAGGAACGCTACAGCAAACTGCTGGCAGAGCTGGAAGCCGGAACAATTTTCTCCAAAAGTGAAAAGGTCAGCTGGAAATGCATGAACTGCGGCCTGATCCATGAAGGTACGGAAGCACCCAAGGTCTGCCCGGTCTGCAAGCACCCCCAGGCTTATTTCGAAATGATCTAACGTCGTTATCTGCCACATAGGTATTTCAGAGAGGCACATCCCGAGCAGGGCGAGTGCCTCTCTTTATTGCTCTTTGTAGCCAAATGGAATGGAGAATTCGTAGGTTTCCATGCTGCTGGGCCGTTGCCTAATTCTGACGGCTGGACGACTGATTACACGGGTGTCATCCCATCAGCGCGAAGGAATGGCATTGCATTGGCGCTGAAAGTGAAAGGCGCTGAAGTCGCCATAAAGGCAAGAGCCAATTGGATCATGACTCACAACGATTCATCCAATGTAGGGATGCTCTCTATCAATATAGCTCTCGGATTCAAAATGCAGCCCGGATTTGCACAGATGAGGAAGTGGCTATGATTGTCTGACCTTAAACTCTTCTACGAACCGAAAGATCGCCTTCGCCTAACCATTGGCGATGATCGAAGCTACCCGACTGTCAAACCAGTATGGGCGTCTCCGCAATCTCATCCGAAGCATTACCTCGGCCTGCTAGATGCGAAGCAGAAGGAAATCACTACAATTGCCGATCCGAGTGACTTGCCAGAAGCGAGCCTAGGCGCTGTTCTCGAAGAGCTGAATCGTCGCTACTTGACCGCAACAGTCGTTTCAATTGCGAATGCAAAAGTAGAATTCGGCGCAACGTATTGGCATGTCATCACAAACCGAGGCGAACGCGATTTTGTAACCCAAAGCTTGCAAGAAAACGCAATCTGGATTTCGCCGACTCATATTCTATTGATTGATGTGGATGGGAACCGTTTTGAGATTCCAGATATTGCCGCACTTGACGATAAGAGCAAACAAACCCTGAACTGGATTGTCTAAGCGACGATCGCACTCTCACCCTTGCATCGCGCCCTTAATAACTGGAGCTGGGTTAGCAAAAGTTGGTACCGGGGTTACCTCACCTGAATTGAGGAGGTCAATTACATAACGCAGTTCGGAGCGATTTGTACATTGATCCACATATTTGATCACACTTTTCAGCGAGCCATTCAATAAATTCACAACTTCTGATTCAGTTGCTATTGCACGCGACTGGAATGATCCCGCCCCGACCGACAAGCCACGTACAGACTCGAAAATGTCTTGGTTGGGGCGATAAACGACATCGGTTCCCATTCGATCAACCATCATCCGCACTGCAGTCGCTATTGATTTATCTCCTAGTTTGAGCCAACTTGCACATAACGTGATTAGCGATGATTTTGTCAGCATTCGGAAACCAGTCGTGAATCCTGATTCAAGCAAAATCAAAGTCCCAATGGTTTCATGAACGATGCTCTCAACAAAACGTCCCTGGGAATAGTGCAGTAGACCAAGGTTCTGAATGATTTCCGCTGCAATTCGTCGATTCCCCATAAACAATGCTTTTGTAAGCGCGTTTTCCATACTACGGCGAACAAAACTAGGGCTGCTTCCTCGCAAAAAGTGCAGTCGTGCAATGCTCAGTTCAATTAAGCCGACGATAGATGAATCAGGTTGATCATCAATGTAGTTTTGTGCATCACAAAGGTGTTCGAGTGCACTTGCACCATCACCAGCGGCTTCGTACGCCATAGCTAGGTTGAATAAAGCTTTTGCGGTTGTTCCTTTTGCGTTACTAATCCTAGCTAGAAAAAGTGCCTCTTTATAAACTTCTATCGAACGGCCCAACTCGCCCCTTGTACGCCAAGATAGTCCAAGCTGCAAAGTAATTTCCGCCTGGAGTTCTGTCGCGATGCTTTCAGTTTCAATCCTTGTTACTAGTGAGTCAATCAGTTGAGCGTGAGAGTCGAAGTCACCAGCATGAAAGTAAGCGGCGGAAACCGAGAGTGCAGCAGTCACCCATTGCGGGTTCATGAACGCTTCAGATTTGAATATCCAATCTCGTAGTTCATTGAGGTGTAATTGCGAAATCACTTTTCCACCCAAGAAGGAGCGAATCAACACGAGTAAATTAATCGCTTCATCACAACGACCACTTTGGAACATGGCTAGTATTGCGGTAAACGCTAATGGAGTGGCTTCAACAATCATCTCTCTATTGGATGCATCACCACAATTCAATTCGAACCATGCGACCGTATTCAAATAGAACTGCTCAGTTTGGTGACTAATCGTTTTTGGATCAAAGCTACGCGCAACAAAGAATGAAACTGACGCAGTCATTCGGACGCATCTGCGCCCGCTATCAAGATATGCAAGTCCTGACGCTAAGAGTTCATCCAGGTCAAAAACTGATGTGTCGGCTGCCTGACAAAACAATGGAATTGGGCACGGGTGACGCATCAAAGCAAGAAGCGCAGCAATGTTCCTTACGCTAGGTGACACGAATTCTAAGCTGGCAGATACAGCTGCACCAACACTTGACGATCGCGATAGATTTCCAGATTGAGACTCTATCGTCACCATTGATCGCCGCATTGCGCCAAGTACACAATGAGGTCCGACTGTAGAGCAAAGACGTCCCGCAATAGTCAATGCTAGAGGAATTCCATCACATAGTCGAGCGATATCGGCATATGCTTCCCTACCAAGTTCAAACGGTCTTACACTATCGGAAGCAGTGCCAGCAATTTGATAGAGCAGGTCAATCGCCCCTAGTGAATCGTCCCCAGTTTCAATAGGAATAGGACCAAGTAGGTAGCTGCGACTACCAGGAATATGCAACCGTCCCAACCCAACGCATACAATCCGAGTGCGGGG
>JANNJE010000169.1:0-4256 GCA_031405735.1 Armatimonadota bacterium
GGTGGTTTGGGGCCTGCCGTCGGTTTCAGCCGACGTTCTCAAAACCCAGACCGTCGCGGAACCGCAGTGGACAGAGGCCGTCTTGTTTCTCATCTTCGCCTTCGGTGGCTTCGAGGTAACCCCAAACCCTTCCCCAAAAAGAGCGGGTCGCCGGCTAAGCCGACGACCCAGGATGTGCTGCGAGCCAAAGACTATCCTCTTAGGAGTGCCAAAACTGCCTGTGGAGCGTTGTTTGCCTGAGCAAGCATTGCCATTCCAGACTGCTGTAGGATTTGCAGCTTAGTAAAGTTCGTCATTTCTGCGGCGATGTCTGTATCGCGAATTGACGATTCTGTGGCTTGAAGGTTCTCTTTAGCGATTCCCAGCGAGCGAATGTTCGAGTCTATAGCGTTTCTCTGGAACGAGCCGATTTCGCCTCGTGCCCGAGCAACTTCTGTGATGGCGGCATCAATGACATCGAGGCCATTTGTTGATCCGGTCGTAGTTGTAATGTCTAGGTTGCTCAAATTGAGGCCTGAGACAATGTTCTTTCCAAGTTCGCTTGCTGAGAAGTTGCCCAGCGAGAGATTGATCGTCTGACCAGAGTTGGCACCGATCTGGAATTGAGCTGAACCTACGTTTAGGAATCCACCCAGGAACGCAGCACCTGTGGCGTTGCCAGCTTCTGTTAGCATCACGCTGTTACCTGTTCCATCCGTCAGCATCAATCCGCTCTGACTGTTTCGGCCACCAGTAAAGGTGACTGTGGAAAGTCCGCCTGCTGTTGAGCCGTTTGTGTCAATTACGATGCTTGCCACGGCATCAACGCCTGTTGCTGCCGTAGTTCCAGCAGCGTTCAATACGCCACTCGCATCCGATAATGAGAAATTGCCAACTGTTCCAAAGCGGGTGGCACGGAAAGTGACACCAGCACCAGCAGTGAAGTCTGCGCTGACGCCTGTGCTAGACGAAGCGTTATTGATCATTTGAACGACGTCTGTGATCGTCATGTTTGTCGAAGTTGTGAACGATGTTCCGTTGAGCGAGAATTGGCCAGCGGCAACCGTTGTTGCTGCGGTCGCAAAAGTGACGGATCCTGTTAAGGAAGCACGGGTAGCGGCTGTTGACATACTGATTGTCACAGCAGAGTTGGTCGTTACGGCGGCACCGTTGAAATTGCCGCTGAAGTAGAGTCCAGCAATATTAGCTGCGCTAAGATTAGCTGCATTGACGCCTGCCGAGCCATCGAGTAGCTTCTTTGTTCCAAATTGCGTTTGCTGAGCAATTCTCGAAACTGAGCTCATGATCGAAGTCAGCTGATTTTGGTTGGCTTGAATCTGCGACGGGCTCAATGTACCAGTGTTACCTGCTGCAACCGCCAGGGAGCGCGCATCTCTGAGGAGGCGATTAACCTCATCGAGCGCGCCCTCTGCCGTCTTTGCATAGTTCACCGCATCATTGTTGTTGCGGATTGCTTGTTCGATGCCCGAAATTTGGGCTCGGAAATTTTCCGAAATGATAAGGCCGGCAGGATCGTCGGCTGCTGAGTTGATTCGTAGTCCCGTCGAAAGGCGGGTTATTGACTTTGCGAATTCCATGCCTGTAATGCCTACGTTACGTAGTGCGCCCATGCTGGAAATATTTGTGTTTACGCGAAATGACATTTTGTATTCCTCCGTGCTAGTCTGTGCACGGGACTCTCCATAGTCCCGGCTCCGCTATGCAATCATCCAAATGTCTCTTTCCAGGTAATTCCATCAGGTCATCCTAGCAAAAATACCTGTTATCAGTAAATTTGCTGGCAGTATATTTGCTGTGAGGCTGAAATTGGGGCTTTTTTGGAGTGCGCGGGCTTGACCGCGCCGTTTACTAATTTCAAAAATTGCCTTTGAACCGGAGATTACTTGCCATTTCAACCAATGGCGCGGTCAAGCCCGCGCACTCCCAAAAGCACCCACACGTAGGTAACCTATTTCCATGAGCCTGGTCGGCAAGGTGGGGCGGAAGAACTGGCGAAGCAGGCTTGCCATGCTGTCAGTCTATTCTCTGCTGATTCTTGGCGCACTGACGACCCTTTATCCATTTCTGCTTACGGTTTCTACTGGCTTCAAGGGGCCGACTGATCAAAACGACAACCGCCTGATTCCCGAGTTCTGGTCGAACGTGGACGGCAACGACGATACGGGCAAATTGAGCACTGGCTCACTCACCGCGAAATACTTGACAGACAAATATGCAGGAAACCCATCCCAAATTGATTCAACTAGAATTGGAGATAGCGCATCGCTTGCAGACATACAAAAGTACGAGGCATTTTTGATGGCTTTGCCATTAGATCATTGGGAAGCGGGATTCCGGCCTGCGCCGAACCAGCAGACTTCCAGATTAACTGCAAAGTATCAGGCATGGCTGCGTACCAAATACAAAACGATTGACGACTTGAACAAGAACTATGTCGAAGAGAACGTCGCATTTCAAACCGTAATGCCGCCGAGCGAGGTTCTGGATCAAAAACGATGGTCTCCTAGGGCAGGAAATAAATATCCTGAGTGGCTCCAATTCAAGGCAGCTCTGCCTGCGGAGTTTCGTATTCCCGTTCGAAAGACGAAGATGTTCCAGGACTTCTTGCGGTCTAGATATCAGAATCAGTTTGCGCTAGTGCCGCCTTTGGTACTGCGTACAAGTGAAAAGTTTGAAGGCGTAATCTTACCAGGCGCAGGCCCCTTGCTAAGCGAATTCGAGGCGGCTCGCTTGCCCAAAAGGTTTTCTCAGACTTCTGTCGAGAAACTTTGGGAGAAGAAATCAGTTACGCCGATGCCAATTGAAGCCTATGAGAAGGACTTTATTGCCAGGCACAAATCCACGATCCGCCAAGAAATGGCGACCAGAAACTACCGCTACGTGCTGGACTACGTGGCTCTAAATGGCCGTGCTCTGTCAAATACGCTCATTTTTTGTGCTTTGGCGATTTTGACCCAATTGATCGTAAATCCTCTGGCTGCATTTGCGTTGTCTCGATATCCGATTCGAGCTTCTGGAAAAATTCTGCTTTTTCTCTTGGCAACAATGGCGTTTCCAGCTGAGGTCGCCATGATTCCATCGTTTTTGCTTTTGAAGAACTTTGGGCTCTTGAACACTTTTGCGGCACTTGTCCTACCTACGGCGGCATCCGGGTACATGATCTTTTTGCTCAAAGGGTTCTTTGACTCTTTGCCCGCCGAACTCTACGAAGCAGGGCAGCTTGATGGCGCGAAAGACTTCACAATGCTCTGGAAAATAGCACTTCCACTTGCCAAGCCAGTTTTGGGATATCTCTCGTTAACAGCCTTCATGGGTGCCTATGGTGCGTTCATGTATGCATTTGTCGTGGCGCAAGATCAGAGAATGTGGACTCTGATGGTGTTCATTTATCAGCTTCAAACGATTGCGCCTAGGTCTACTATCATGGCGGCACTAACTTTGGCAGCAATTCCCACGATTCTCGTATTCCTCCTTGCTCAGCGGGTGATTATGAAGGGTATTGTGCTCCCTGGGGAACGGTAAGTATTCGGGAACTTAGCCCCTCACTCTTTCTCCTTCGTCGAAAAAGGGAGGGGTTGGGGAGGGAGTTCCGGAAAGCGCTAGTTTTTGAAAGCTGCAAGAATTTGCCAGCGGGATTGACTCCACCCCCTTTCCCCCTCCTCCTCTTCGTTCCTCAGATAAGGGAGGGGGTAATCAGTCCGAACTTCCCCTAAGCTCCTCCAAACTCCGAATCCCCTCAATTTCCATTCGTTCGAGGAGCCTTCTTAGCATCGCAGAAACCGTGCTCGGCCCGCCGTAGATCCAACCTGTGTAGATTTGGCAAAGGTGTGCGCCAGAGGCGATTCTTTCATAAAGATCATCCCCATCGAATATCCCTCCGACGCCGATTTTGATTAGCGATTCGGGGCACTGGAAATGCAAATGTCGCAGTACGTCATTCGCGGTTTCTCGAAGCGGTTTTCCGCTCAATCCGCCTTCAATTTGCGTCTGGCTTGTCAATCCTTCTCGAGAAATAGTTGTGTTGGTAGCTACTATTCCAGTCAGTTTGTGGTTGATGGCGACCTCGATCACGTCGTCAATCGCGCCCAAAGTAAGGTCGGGCGAGATTTTCACAAACATCGGTCTTGTTGCATCTACTTCTTGAATTGCCTGCAAAATCTCGCTTAATGCACTTTTGTCTTGGAGGCTTCGCAAGCCTGGAGTGTTCGGCGATGACACGTTTATTACGAAGTAGCCACCAAGTATGCTGAGCAAAC
>JANNJE010000170.1:0-11240 GCA_031405735.1 Armatimonadota bacterium
CGAATCGCAGAATTCGGCTTCATATTCGATTCGATACGCTCGTTCGCTAATCAAATCTCTCTGGGTTTCTAAAAACGACTTGGAAACAAATGGAGACTCGGCTGAATGGGCTGTTCGGCTCCAAACGCGATTCCTGCCTTCTTGCCCCATTCGAAAGAACCGCCAAAAGTGGTTCATTCCCCTTGGCGTGCTGATCATTGTCAGTGTGCCTTTAGTTGTGGCCAGCATCGGCATCGCAATTTCCGTGATCAGTTCCTCGGGGACAAATGCGGCTTCGTCAATCACGATATGATTGGCCTCATTGCCTCGAAGCGAACGGCCAACGTGGCCGGACCTCGCACTCAATTGATGATCGCCGTATCTGAGTTTGGGGTATGGCGTTTTGCGAATGGAAATGTCCGGCATAGCACTGCCAAACGGCCAGTTCACCTTCAAGCTGTCAAAAAGCTCAACTACACGATCAAAGAGGAGCGTCGCCTGATCCAAAGTCGGTGCAATGAGCAAGTGCTTGCCAGCAGGTTTTGTAATCAAAGATCGAATGACCTCAGCCGCGCAGGCATCCGTCTTCCCCCATCGCCTTCCGCACGCAAGCACTTTGATCGGCGATCTCGACTTCAAAAACGCCGCCTGGCCCTGGTGAGGTTTCCAAACTGGCGCGATCGCCTTGAGAAATGAAGTCATGCACTTTTCGATGGGCGACAACACAGCAGTCAACCGAACTTTGTATACTAACAATTGAATTTTCAACAATTCTTGAAATCTTCGTCATTTCTATATCGTCAATTAGGTTAAATCAAATGGGCATGGCAAGACGATCTACTTCCGCGAAACCTTGGAACACATCCGGCGATGAACGGCGAACGTTTGTCCGCCAAATGTTTTCTGAAATTGCACCGGTTTATGATCGGATGAATGGGGTGATGTCGCTTCGATTGCACCATCGGTGGCGGAATTTTGCGGTGCAGCAACTGGCACTTGAAAAGGGCGATACGGTTGTAGATTTATGCACCGGAACCGGAGATTTTCTGAAGCCATTGCGGGATGTTGTAGGTTCTAGTGGACGGATTTTCGGGATTGATTTCTGCAAACCAATGCTTGAATTGTGCTCGCCAAAGATCGCAGCCGACAAATCGGCGACGCTTTTGGCAGTTGGCGATGCCTGTCGAATTCCAATCGCCTCCAATTCTGTCAAGGCAGTTACAGTTGGATGGGGAATGAGAAACGTCTCCGATTTGGAATTAGCTCATCAGGAGATTTTTCGAATACTAAAACCGGGTGGCAGATTTGTCTCGTTAGAATGCTCAATCCCGAAGAATCGGTTGTTTCGCTCGATATCCTTGTTCGTTAATCGGTTCATTTTGCCAACTTTGGGCCGGGCACTTGGAAATTGCATGGCATACACCTACCTTCCAGAAAGTGTTAGAAAATTTGGGACCAGAGATGAAATCTGCAACCAAATGCGGCAGACCGGATTTGAAAAAGTAACTTGCACCGACCTGTTTTTCGGAAATATCTGCCTTTTTCGCGGAGTGAAGCCATGACCGCCGCATTCCTCGCTTCAGCTGACCCTGAAGCCGCAGAAGTTCTCGCTAAGTTGAGCGAAGAAATTGCGTTGGGCGAAAAGGAATTGCAACAACAACTTTGCTCCGATGTTGATTTGGTCCAGAGCATTGGTCTCCATACTTTGAACGCAGGCGGGAAACGTTTGCGCCCGGCTTTGGTTACATTGAGCGCAGCGGCGACAAGCAATGAATTTGATGCAAGCCGAACCCGAAGACTTGGCGCCTGCATGGAACTCATCCACATGGCGACTCTGGTTCATGACGATGTGATTGACGAGGCGAAAACGCGTCGAGGTGTCCCAACCGCAGCATCCATTTATGGAAATACGGCTGCTATCCTGTCTGGCGATGTTATGCTTGCCAAAGCCATGCGAATTCTTGCGCTCGATGGCGATCTGGAAATTATTCAAAGGGTCTCGTCGGTGGTTGTTGACCTCGCAGAAGGGGAAACGCTGGAGCTGAGTCACAGAGGCAATCTTTTCCTTTCGAAGTACGACTATTTTGAAGTCTTGCGAAGGAAAACCGCCACTTTTATCGAATGTTGTTGTTCGGTTGGAGCCATGGCAGCAAAGGCAAAGAGTCCTATGCGCCATGCCCTCGAATCGTTTGGGCTTTCTATCGGGATGGCGTTTCAAATCGCAGATGACTTGCTCGATTATTGCGGCGATTCGATGTCTACCGGCAAGCCAAAATTGGCAGATTTTCAAGAAGGGTGCGCAACTTTACCGCTGATTGAATTCATGCAGCATTCGGACGGTCCTCTTCGGGATGAATTGGCAGGCTACTTTGGGAAGGCATTGACTGAATTGGAAGGACAGAGGATTTACAATTTGATGTCCCAATCTGGTGCGTTTCGTTCGGCTGAATCTGAGGCGATGAAGTTCGTTTGTGAAGCCAAAGATGCCCTAGATCAGCTTCCAAATAGTCCCGAAGTCGAAGTATTGCGAAGCGTTTCAGATTTTGTCGTCCTGCGATCAAAATGAGCCAGCCAAAGTTATTCGTTTTCGACCTTGACGGCACTTTGTATCGAGGCTCGGAGGTCATTCCGTTTGCTGTCGAAGTCGTGCAAAGTCTGCGCGAGAATGGCGCTCAAATTCGCTTTTTGACCAATAATTCTGGTTCCCATCCAAAGCAAATCTGCGCGAAATTGAGTTCAATGGGATTCAATCCCGAACTGCACGAAATCTACACTTCTGCCATGGGTGCTGGATTGTGGATGCAGCAGAGCAATTTCAGCCGTGCGTTCGTGGTGGGTGAAAGCGGCCTAATTGAAACTCTTTCAGATTATGGAATTTCGGTAACCAAGACCGATCCCGAAGCAGTTATCGCCGGAATTTGCCGTTCTTTAACATACAATTGGATCAACGAAGCCATGCAACACATCTTGAACGGAGCACCGTTTGTCGCTACAAATGTGGATTCTGCCTATCCAATCGAAAACGGAGCTTTTCAACCCGGCGCTGGAGCAACGGTTGCCGCAATTCGGGCTTGTACTTTGGCGGAACCTTTGGTTATTGGCAAGCCAGAAACCTACTTACTAGAGAGAATCCGTGAGGACTCCGATATTGAATTCGAAGACATGTTGGTTATCGGTGATCGCATGGATACCGACATTGAGGCTGGAAAGCGAGTTGATTGCCAGACATTTCTTGTTTTGACTGGCACGACAACTAATCCGCCAGAAGATCAATGGTGGGGGAGAGATTTGATGGGGCTGATTGTAAGTCGGGGTATGGGGGTGAAGGGTTTAGGGTGTTAAGGTGTTATGGTTTTTAGGCCTTCCCAAAGCAGTAATACCTGACCAATTCAAGATATTGATACCTCAAGACCATAACACCGTCTGACCTCAGGGCCTGGTTGCCTACTTCGCTGCGCGAGCGGCCACTATATCGAGCAATAGCATGATCCCCATGAATGAGCAACCTAAGATCAATACCAGTCGGGAAACAAAATCGTCAAAGCCAGCCTTGCCCTTATAGGTAGTTCTCACGTTGCTGCCGCCAGACATCGCATCGCCCTTGCTTGTGAAAAAGACAAGAACTGAAAACGCGAGCGCAACGACGCACCCAAGAATAAGAAGAATTGTATAGCCTGTTGATCCCAATTGTCCAACCTCAAAAACTCATTGTACCTGTTGCGAGCCGCAGACGGGCAGGTCACACTAGAATACTGATTTGAAACACCCAGGCTATAAGTTCAATTAAACCGTACATCAGCATGGAACCCGTCATTACATGAATCATTCCGCTGCAATAAATTCGAACAAACGGGCTTGAGGATCGCTCCCGATCTAATTGATATTTTTGGAGCAATTCCCGTCCTGCCGAAATTCCCATTTCGAGCTGCTTTGCATTAGGCGGCCGAGTCGTGACCCAATACTGAAGCAGACTTCCAAGCGGCCTCCAAAAAGTTAATGTGACCAATGCGGCAACCAGTAGGCGTAATTCTGAGTCTGGAATCCATGTCGAGTTCATCATTCCTAAAAACAAACCGGCTGCCGCTGCTAGATTTGTCCCGCACCTAGGATGAACCCTAGGCATCCGGCTCACAATTTCAGGAATCAAAGGCTCTCCTCGCTCGATCGCATGAACCACTTTGTGTTCGGCAGCGTGGATTCCTGCCAGTGGCATCAATCGCATGGCCAAAAGGAATAAGAAAGTTGGGAATGCGTCTTGCTGAAGACTAGCAACGAGTTCATTTTTGCCAAACGACTGTACCCAAAACGAAGCTAGAGCATCGGACGCGAACATTGCACAAATGAACATCGAAAACAGCAAGGCGCCAGTCGCCAAAAGTGGTAAGTCCTGGGCACCCGCCCGAATCGTCCCATTTGTCAAATAAACTCCAAACGGAGTTGCCATTCCTCCCACCATTGTGGGTCTCGCTTCAACTAATGGGCGCGGAATAAGATCGGACGGATAGAGGATTCCAGCTGCTGCGCCAAACGAGTCCAGCACGATCAAACATCGCGCTCCAGAAAATTCAAATAAGCGAAGGGCTGACGCCCCCGTTTCACTTGCTTGAATCGAATGGAACTCTCGGTCAAAATAGGTTTCGATGGATGAAGTTCCAACATCACCCTCCATTTGTGCCGTCAATAGTCCTTTTTCATCAATCAGGCCAACAACTCTTCCGGCTTCTGTAATGATCGCAGTATCGCAACCAAAGTCGCGCATAGCTTGTGCTGCTCTGCCAAGCGAATCGAATCGGTCTAGGATTGCGGTTTCTCTCGCCAAAGTAATGGCGGGCAATTGAAGGGTGTTAGGAGGTTGCAATGAATCGAAATTCTACTCGTTCTTTGGGAGTACGATTTCGATAGAGTTGGTTGGGGTGGATAGTTTTTATAGGATTTATAGGACAGACAGGACATATAGGACTAATAGGATATAAATGACCTATATGTCCTATTAGTCGTATCTCTTTCCAACCAACCCCAACATATCCAAAGCCCACTCCCAAAACGACGTTCCCTTCGTCCATACCTTCGAAAATGAAAAAAATTGGCGTAATTACAAGCGGGGGTGATTCGCCAGGTATGAATGCAGCGATTCGGGCTGTAGTTCGAGCCGCACTTGGCAGAGGATGCAGTTCCATCGGGTTCCTGCACGGTTGGCAAGGAGTCATTGAAAATGAATTCATTGATTTGCCTTCGAAGGCTGTTGGAGGCATTATTGACCGAGGCGGCACAATTCTCAGAACCGCCCGCAGTCAAGAGTTTCGCACTCCAGAAGGTAGGAAAAGAGCTCACGAAAACTTAGTTGCGAATGATGTTGAAGGATTGATTGTAATCGGAGGCGATGGCTCGCTCACAGGCGCCCTCACCCTTGCAAATGAATTCGCATTCCCTGTTATGGGCGTCCCCGGCTCAATAGATAACGACATTTTCGGTACGGATTATTCTATTGGATTCGATACTGCCGTGAATACTGCTGTAGAAGCCATTGATCGGCTTAGGGACACGGCGTATTCTCATGAAAGAGTGTTCGTTATCGAGGTCATGGGTCGAAAGAATGGCTATATCGCAGTCGAAGCTGGATTGGCGGGTGGAGCAGAAGAAATCCTCATTCCAGAAATTCCATTTTCTTTGTTTGACATTTGTGAAAACTTGCGCATGGCTGCGAAAAGAGGAAAGTACAGCAGCATGATTTTAGTTGCCGAAGGTGCGGCACGAGGCGAAGATATCAAGAAATTCATCGAGATGAACAGCGAGTTTGACGTTCGTGTAATGGTGCTTGGGCACATTCAAAGGGGCGGTTCCCCGACTGCATTTGATCGAGTATTGGCGCTTCGGTTAGGGGCGTTCGCGGCTAATAGGCTGATATCGGGATTTACTTGCGAAATGGCAGGAGCAGATGGAGGGAAACTTGTTTCTCATCCCCTGAAATACGTCTTGAGCACCGAACGAACAGTCAATCCTGACAAACTGCTGTTAGCTGAGATGATGGCGCAATAGAAAATGGTCGTAACCGTCACCCTCAATCCAAGCGTAGATCGAACCGTGTTCGTGAACGGCTTTGCTCCAAGCAAAACCAATCGGGTCACTCATTCTGAAACTGATGCTGGAGGGAAGGGTGTCAACGTCGCTCGAATTGCAAAGGTCATGGGGGTTGAAACTGTCGCTTTAGGCTTTGTTGCTGGTGGGCCTGGCCAATTTGTGCGTCACGTTCTCGATAAGGAGGGCGTTCCCCATGATTTTATCGAAGTGGACGGCGAAACTAGACTCAATGTTTCAATAGAAGATGGCTCTGGGAATCCGCCAACAACGCTAAATGAACGTGGCCCATTTATTACCAAAGAAAATTGGCATCAGTTTTTGGAACGGCTTGACAAGTGGCTTCCGAATGCTGAATGGGTTGAAATCGGAGGCTCGATTCCCCCCGGATTGCCAATTTCGGTGTATTCGGATTTGGTTCAAAGAATTCATGGATCAAACCGAAAAGCGTGCCTAGATGCAGATGGTGAATCAATGATGGCAGCCATTACACAATCGCCAGACATGGTGAAGCCGAACCGGGAAGAAGTCGAGCGTCTTTTGAACATTTCAATCGGAAATCTGGATCAAGCGTTACTTGCATCACGAATGCTGTTGGAGCGAGGAATCAAATTTCCAATTGTAAGCATGGGCTCGCTCGGTGCCGCACTTGCAACTCAGGAAATTGCGATTCTTGCTCGACCGCCAAAAATTGAAGCAAAGAGCACAATCGGAAGCGGAGATTCGCTCATCGGTGCGTTCCTTGCGTCGCTCGCTCAAGGGAAAACAATTGGGGAGGCAATGAAATGGGGTGTGGCAGCCGGGGCGGCGACGGCTCTTTCGGATGGTGCTTCGATTGGCTCGAAAGACGATATTGATCGCTTGGTCTCTCAAGTTCAAATTGAGGTGCATTCGTAGTTTGGGAGTGCGCAGGCTTGAAGAGGTGAAAGACACTTTGAAAAAATACATGACATCTTAAGAAAAACTCGGTACAATCAAAAATGTAGGTTGTGATGCCTGGTCGAATTATTATTATCGCGTGCGTCAGCGGGTTGACTTGGTTTGCCGCATTGGCAAAGCTGACCTCCTTTGACGGATGGGCTACCTACATGCAACAGGAGTACGGTCCAAACCTGGGGGGGGTGGGGGGCTCACTTACGCTATTCCGTTCATCGAAATTGTTTTACCGTTGTTGCTGGTTTCAAAGCGGCATAGACTTCAGACCATGGGAGCTTTATCGGTTTCGGTGCTGTATGCCGCTTTTTCATACTTTCAGTTTGACAATATAAGAAGTGGACAACTAAAGCCCTGCTCTTGCCTTGGTCCAGTTCTGTCGCTCAGCCCTTTCGTGATGCTATTCGTCTCGGGGTCGTTGTGCATAATTGCTTTTCTGCTAATTCCTCGAATATACGCCGAACTGTCAGCCTCATACGCCAATGCAAAAAGCTGGGGGAAAGGCATATTTCACCTCATGGTCGCCCTTATGTTTGGAACTTTCGGTTTTCGATTGGCTACCGAGTATGAACTCGCTTCTCCCAATCTAATCGAATATGAACCAATGCTGTCCCTCGACAGAGACTTGTTATTGCAGATCAGTTCGTTGCGTACGCCTGTACACAGCAAGAAGAAGTTAATAGCACTAGTTGATCCTAAGTGTCCTTATTCAAGAAAATTGCTAACTCGCCTGAATAAGTCTACCGAGCAATTAGAACTGAGAATTGTCTATTACCCTGTACTCTCTGAGCCAAGCGAACGCGCAAATTCACTCGCCACGATTTCCACCATATTGAAAGAAAGGCGTGCATCCATTTCCCCCCGCTCCTTCGATTACTATCGGATCGAAGGGGCACGAGCCTTCTGTGATCGGTATGCTAATAGAAGGGTTCCTGTGCTTTGGGGATTTGACGGGGAGAATCTCGTTAGGTTAGCAACTGGTACAAATGTTGGTGAAGCAATAAAACAGTTTTCCAAGCTAGAGCTTGGAAGGAGTAAAACATGAAATCAAATCGACTAATGATCGCATCGGCTTTGTGCGGGATCGTCGCAATTGCAATGGCCGGAACCCCTTGCGGGTGGCCCCAAATGCCTGTAATAGGGGGTGGCGGTCAATGCATAGACCCATTGTTCGGTGATTCCTATTGTACGCAAACCCATTTGATAACAGATGGAGATTGTGCAGGAGGAAACAATCCTAAGTGGTGCGGTGAAGGTCCTGCTCAACAAACATATCCTTATTGGATTCTGAGGGACCCAGTCAATGCATGCAACGCATCAGACCCCAAGTGTATTACAAATACCCAGGAGGTAACGGTCACATATACGCTCGCAGCGGAAAACGGAACCAATTGTATCTCGAATCCCTAAGTCGAACAAGTGGGCAGAAACTATGGGTGCGCTGAGCAAAAGAACACGCCATGCGATAACGCGCATGGCGTGGAGTCTAATATGAAAATCTCAATAATTGCGTTCACGATTTTGGCATACTCGCTTGGCTATAGCCAGACACCAGTTTGCTTACAGTATGAAGGGAAGCGCAGTAGTAACGGTACCCATGTTGGTGTTAAATTTCAAGTGATCCATAGGGCAGAGGGCATCTACGTAAGTTGTTCCTCAAATAGAGTTTCAGAATTTTATTTGGCTGTGGATGGACGTGCATTGCAAATATACCAAAATGTTCGAGATACGGGCACAGTAGCTAACATTACGAACGAATTCTTCGGTGGAATGGGGCACGTTCCATATTTGCCGCTAGAACTATTTGGGCTTAAAAAACAAAACGATAGTGAATTGTCATTCCTAACTGGCGGAACCGTGTCTGAACCTGCCACACATATATTTTCCATTCCAAAAGTGAGAAACGTGAAACAAAGGACAACACTGGAAGTTAGTGGAAAGCAAGGGGGAGTAAGCGCGGAGATTATGCAAACGGGCATCTTTGACTTGGTCGGTTTCAGAATCCCGAAGGCATCTTCCGAGAAGTACGTTGACGTACGTGGACAGTTTGAATACGATTGGTCGCTGAAGAGTCATAAATCTGGTCCCGATTGCCCAAAATTGCCCACTTTTGAGGAACCGCTCGGGAAACAGGCCGTTGTGCAAGATAGGCGGGGTCAAGAAATATTTAGTTTCGCTTTTAGCGAGTCGAATGGGTCGTTTGAAAGTCAATACAAGCGAGGCCAAGAAATCAGATTTGAAATTGAGCGACAGGACAGTGCTGAATCAACGAGTGTTTGGGTGTCTGCGACCATTGCGGGGATATTCGCAACGGTTGTCTCCGTAATTCTATTTAGGAGGTATCGTGCAACAAAAACATAACCGTCTTCACGGCATTACGCTCGTCGAGACTTTGTCGGTAATTGTAATTATCGCCGTATTGGCAGCGATAATCTTTCCTGTGATGGCAGGAACTAAGAGGTCTGGAAAGAAGGTCTCTGCAACGAGTAACGGGCGTCAACTCGCAGTAGCTACAATTATGTACTCAGGCGACTACGATGACTTGCCTCCACCCTATTGTGGGGAATGTGCATTTAGCCATGTAGGCCCGTCCATGAAAGATGGACCAAATATATGGATGGTGCTTCTTTTTCCATACGCAAAAGTGTCGGGAAAGCCAACTGGACTTTTGGGCATGTATTTGGCTGAAGATTTGCCTGATCTATTTTTTGATCCTAATGAGAATAAACCTCGGCAAGCAGGACTATCATGCGAGCAGTTTGGGATAATAACTTCCTGGGGTATTTCCGATGTCGTCGTTAATCGTTTGGGTACGGTAAGTTCCCCCGGCAAAAATGTTGTTCGAAGTTTGGGCAGCTTTTCAGACTCATCTAATCAAGTCTTATTTGTTCAAACAAAGGCGTACTTATGTGAGGACAGACTTCCTGGCACAGCTCTGGCTGTACCACCCTGGGAGGGTTACAACGGCTGGAGTGCATCCACTACGGTAGACGGCATATATGGTGGGAAGAACCTCTCCGTATTTCAAGATTCTTCAGTCCGGCTGATACCTCGAACGGTCCTCATATCTTCGATGAAACATTGGGACTGAAAACGAGGGCATACCAACAGGACGAGGACGACTCTTAGATGATCTCAAAACAGGTGCCGCACAGAATGTGCTGTGCCTTTCGCACCGAAATCTTGCATAATAAATGTCTCGGAAGAATTGAGGGGATACGAATAACGTACTTCAGAAGGTAAGGTGCAACGATGTCAGCAGAGATTTTAGAAAGAGTTAAGAGGGTTACAGTCGAGAAACTAGGCGTAAAGGAAGAAGAAGTGACGCCAACGTCATCGTTCCAAGAAGATTTGGGCGCTGATTCGCTTGATGTAGTCGAGTTGGTTATGGGATTCGAGGACGAATTCAGCATCAACATCCCCGACGAAGAAGTTGGCGACATCAAGACGGTGCAAAGTGCCGTTGACTATATCACCAAAAAGAAGTAGCGTTTAACACCATGGGGTATTCGTTCCGTCCTTCAGGGCGGGTTGTGGTGACCGGATTAGGGGGAACAACACCCTTAGGTACTGGCGTAGATGTTTTTTGGCCCCGAATGCTCAGGGGAGAATCCGGCATTGCACCGATCACGTTGCTTGACCCAACCGAATTTGCTACTCGCATCGCGGGAGAAGTAACTGATTTTTCGGCAGAAGAATGGGTTGACCGAAAAGATGCGAACCGCTTGGACAGGTTCATCATTTTTGGGGCTGCCGCAGCTACAATGGCGCTACGAGATTCCGGAATTCCGACCGATGGCGATATTGCAGAAGAAATTGGAGTTCTAATCGGATCTGGCATCGGCGGAATGACGCTTGTAAGCGACCAGTGCAGACGTCTTCATGCGGAGGGTCCAAGCAAGGTATCCCCTTTTCTAGTGCCATACATGATTCCCGATATGGCGTCAGGGTTCACTTCGATTCAGCATGGCCTAAAAGGCCCGAACACTTGCGTTGTGAGTGCTTGCAGCACGGGGGCCGATTGCATCGGCGTCGCCTACCACACCGTCAAAAGAGGCGATGCCGTCGCAATGGTGACTGGGGGATGTGAAGCACCCATTAATGATATTGGACTCGCCGGATTTTGTGCCGCTAGGGCGATGACCACAAACAACGATGACCCAACAGGTGCTTCTCGGCCATTTGATTTGAACCGAGACGGCTTTGTGATGGCAGAAGGCGGCGCAGTTTTAATACTTGAAGATATTATCAAT
>JANNJE010000171.1:0-9276 GCA_031405735.1 Armatimonadota bacterium
TGACATTTGGCGGCAAGTTCTCAAGCTTCAGCGTGGACGGGCGAGGCGTCTTCGGTGAGGCGACCGCGGGCACCGGCTCCACTTTCGGGGGCTTTTTCCAGAGCCTCAGCCCGTCCGGCACCGCGGTCTACGGCGAGGTCACCGCGGCTACGGGTAACACTTACGGCGGTTCGTTCGTCAGCGCAAGCACAGCTGGTCGAGCAATTCACGGGGTGGCCACTGCCGCTACCGGCACAACCTATGGCGGTTCCTTCACAAACGCAAGCACGTCCGGGCACGGTGTTCTTGGAGCGGCCACCGCCACTACGGGCAATACTTACGGCGGTTTGTTTGAAAGCGCAAGCACGACTAGCCGAGCCGTACATGGGGCGTCAACCGCCACCACTGGCACCACCTATGGCGGTTCCTTTACAACCGCCAGCACGTCCGGGCGAGGGGTCTTCGGAATCGCCACCGCCGCCACCGGAACTACCTATGGAGGACGATTCGAGAACAACAGCACGTCCGGCATCGGGGTCAACGGTTGGGTTAACGCTGGCACGGGCCTCACCATGGGCGGGCGCTTTGATAGCGATAGCACGGAGGGACGCGGCGTTTTGGGCAAAGCAAGCGCTAGCTCGGGTAGCACCTTCGGCGGTTGGTTCGAAAGTGCAAGCACAACAGGGCGCGGAGTCTACGGGTTGGCCAGCGCTGGTAGCGGGTCTGCCCACGGAGGGTTCTTCGAGAGCATGAGCTCGACCGGACGTGGCGTCATCGGCTGGGCCCGTGCTACATCGGGTCCGACTTACGGCGTCTTCGGGCAAACCGACAGCTTCTCCCCACAGAGCGCGGGCGTCGTCGGCTACTCCCCGTCCGAGTTTAACACTACCTACGGCGTGTGGGGACAAAGCAACAGCAATGCAGGACGAGGTGTCTACGGTGTCGCGAGTTCCGAGACCGGCGCCATCTACGGCGTTTATGGATCGGCGGCTATATTGAGTTCCGGGTACGGGGTCTACTCCGCGGGCGACATGGGCGCGAGCGGCGTCAAGCCTTTCCGCATAGACCACCCGTCCGACCCGCTCAACAAGTATCTTCTCCATTACGCGACGGAAAGCCCCACTCCACAGAACTTCTATAGCGGCAACGTTATCACCGACGCCGATGGCTATGCCTGGGTCGAGCTTCCAGACTATTTCAAGGAGATCAACACGAACTTCAAGTATCAACTCACCGTGGTGGATGAACAAGATTTCGATGATTTTATTTGGGCAAAGGTTGTTCGAAAGATCAGCGGCAACCGGTTTCGAATTCGTTCCAACAAGCGAAACATAGAGGTGTCCTGGCGCGTGGAAGCGGACCGCAATGACCTCTATGTCCGGCACAAGAAGCCTGGGGATGTTGTAGAAAAGCAGGATCTGGAGCGCGGTATGTACCAGCACCCCGAACTTTACGGCGCCCCGCCAGAGATGGGGATGAACTACCAGCCTTCGAGAGAGAGGGCAAAGGATGGGCCGATTGCGAAGTTGGGGAAGAAGTAGGTTTTGAATTGGTATGGATTGGATGAATTGTATGGGGGATGCGGGAATGCAAGGATGCAACTTGTCTACAACTTGCAAACAACTTGTTGACCAACCACCAACCGCTAACCAACTACCAACAACTTATAACCAACAACCAATAACTAAAAACGGGCATTTCCAACGAATTGGAAATGCCCGTTTTTTTAGATTACTACCGCCTCGGTCTAAACCGTGCGTTCACATCTTCATCTCCGCCACGCTTTGGAAACGCGGAAGGAACTTCAGGTGCGCCCGTTTGTCCGTTTGACTCTTGTGCTTCGGTTGGAACATGATCAGGCCGTGGCCCTCGATCTCCGCCGTCACGACCGCCTCGGTCGCCCCCTCGATCTCGATCTCCGCCGCCGCGACCTCCGTAGCCGCCACCGCGTCCTCCGCGATCTCCGCCTCGGTCTCCACCGCCACGTCCACCACGATCACCGCCGCCGCCTCGACCGCCGTATCCGCCGCTTCGGCCGCCTCTGTCTCCAGAATCGGTTGGGACTGTTGATGGATCAACACTCTCATTACCATCTAGTGAAGGTAAGTCTTGCTTGATTCCAAGTGCGGTTAGGTTGATTCGGCCTTGGCTGTCCACTTCGTGAACCTTGACATTGAGTACATCGCCGATGTTGACGATTTCCTCGATTCGGCCAAACTGCTTTTGAGAAATGTGCGGTTTCGGAACCATTCCCTCCCGGCCAGGAATGTATTCCACCATCGCGCCTCGACCCATGATTCGCGTGATAGGCCCAGTAAATTCTGAGCCAACTGCGACCTCATCGGTGAGTGCTTTGATCATGGCAATCGCTTCGTTCGCGATTTCTGCATTTGTGGCTCCGACGAGCACTCTGCCATCCTGCTGGATGTCAATGTTCGCGCCAGTTGTAGCCGTGATCTTCTTGATCGTGGCTCCGCCTGGACCAATGAGTGCGCCAATCTTTTCAGGATTGATTTGGAGCGTCGTTACTTGAGGAGCGTTCTCGCTTAGTTCTGATCGCGGAGCACTGATTTCAGCCTCGATGCAATCGAGAACTTGGAATCGCGCCTTTTTCGCTTGTGAGAGTGCATCGGCAAGGACCTTGTCAGGAATTCCATCGAGTTTAGTATCTAGCTGGAGTGCAGTGATTCCATTTCGGGTTCCTGCGACTTTGAAGTCCATGTCGCCACAGAAATCTTCCATGCCTTGAATGTCCGTCAAAACCTTGAATACTTTGCCATCGGACATCAATCCCATTGCAATTCCTGCAACAGGTGCCTTGATCTTCACGCCGGCATCCATAAGCGCAAGCGTTGAACCGCAGACCGATGCCATCGAGGTCGAACCGTTCGATTCCAGACATTCTGAAATCAGCAAAAGTGTGTATGGGAAATTTGGATCGTCGAACGGGATCACCGCTCGAAGCGCTCTTTCGGCAAGTGCGCCATGTCCAACTTCTCGACGGCCAGGGCCGCGCATCGGGCGGCATTCGCCAACCGAATACGGCGTGAAGTTGTAGAAGTGCATATAGCGATTCTGATCTTCGACTTCGATTCCGTCCATGGTTTGCGCATCGCCCGGCATTCCAAGCGTCACAACCGTCATGACCTGAGTTTGGCCCCGAGTGAACAACCCTGATCCATGAACTCTAGGAAGCAAACCTACATTGGCTTCAAGATTTCGAATTTCGTCGAGCTTTCGTCCGTCCGGTCGCTTGTCTTCTTTAAGAATGAGCTTGCGGACGGTTCCTTTGACGACTTTGTCCACCACTTCTGGAAGTTGGTTGACCTTTTCAGCGTCGCCAGCAAAAACTTCGGCGTATTTCTTTACGATTGACTTCTTCAAATCGTCAAGAGCAGATTCTCGTGTTGCCTTGTCCTTAGAAATGATAGAAGAAGCGATTTCCTTGCCCATTTCTTTGTCAATTCGGGCAACGATGTCTTCGTCGAGCTTAATTGTTTTGACATCGCGCTTTGGCTTGTCTACGATCTTCGCAAACTTTTCAAATTCAGCACAGATGACTTTGATGCCATCGTGAGCAAACTTGAGCGCCTTGACCATGTCTTCTTCGGTAACTTCGTTTGCACCGGCTTCCACCATGCTGATCGCATTCATGTGGCCTGCAACGCAAAGGTCGAGATCGGAAGCATTAATCTCGTCCATCGAAGGAAAGAGAACGAATTTGCCATCAATTCTGCCCACGCGAACGCCAGCGACTGGACCGTTGAACGGGATGTCTGAAACGGCAAGGGCTGCGCCTGCTGCGCAGATTCCCAACACGTCTGGTGGATTGTCCTGGTCTACTGCAAAGGTCATTGCGACGACTTGAATGTCGTTTCGAAGTCCCTTAGGGAAAAGTGGGCGAAGCGGGCGGTCAATGAGTCGGCTTGTTAGTGTCGCTCTTTCGCTGGGCCTGCCGCCTCTTTTGATAAATCCGCCTGGAATTTTTCCGACGGAGTATTTGCGCTCTTCATAATCGCAAGTTAAGGGAAGAAAATCAATGCCTTCTCGAGCATTTTCTGACATGGTCGCGACGCCGAGTACTACGGTTTCGCCCATCCCGAGAAGAACTGCGCCGCCAGCTTGTTTCGCTACGCGACCGGCTTCGAGGCTGAGGGTCTTGCCCCCAACTTCGAATGAGTGGGTATGTATCATTTGTGCCTCCTAGCGAGGCTTCACTTCGCGAATATTCAGCTTTTGGATAAGCGCACGATATTTGACGACGTCATTTGTTCGAAGATAACCTTCGAGGCGACGACGCTTTCCAACTAGCATCAAAAGTCCACGTCTAGAGTGGAAATCTTTGGGATTCTTTTTGAGATGGTCTGTGATTTGCAGAATTCTAGCCTGCATAACGGCGATTTGTACATCGGTTGAACCGGTGTCACCATCTTTTGTCGCGTTTTCCGCGATAACCTGTTGCTTAATTGCGCTGTCCAGCGGCATGTGAGAAGTGTAGCCTCCGTATCCTGTTCGCTACCGAATTTCAGGAACTTCGCCGCTCTAAGCAGCTTCTCGTAAGAAGCTCCGTACAACGGCCAATCCCCCAATTTCAGGCAACGACAGAGAAACTATACCTCATTAAGTCATTAGATCATTGGGTCGCAGGGTTTTGGAAAGTGCGGAATTCGGAGTGCGGAGTGTGTAGAGCAGTGCTTATCTTGGATTTTGGATTTTTGGATTCCGGATTCAGGCGTTTCGGATTTTGGATTTCCATGACATCGACCACCATCGGCCAAGCGCGAACCGCCAACTGCTAACCAACTACCACCGAATGATATTCGCGCCCCAAACCAAGCCTGCACCAAAGCCCACTGTCATCACGATCATGCCTTGTTTCAACCGGTCCTCTTGAACTGCTTCGTCCAGTGCAAGCGGAATCGAACCGCCACTTGTATTTCCATATTTCTGGACATTAAGAAACACCTTTTCAGGAGGCAATCCAAGCCTTGCAGAAGCTGACTCTATAATGCGAATGTTCGCTTGATGCGGCACGAAAAGGTCAATGTCTGCTGATGTCATCCCGGCCTTTTCAAGTGCGCGTACGCAAGCGTCACCCATGGCTTGAACCGCAAATTTGTAAGTTTCGGGTCCAGCCATGTAAATCGCTGTGCGGTGGGTGAACGATTCCGCAACCCGAATTGGATATTTCGAGCCGCCAACTTCGCTGTGAATGTGTTTTGCTCCTGAGCCATCAGAGAGAAGCACAGTTGTGATCACGCCGCGATCCGTATTTTCTTCCGCTTCTAATATTACGCAGCCTGCGCCGTCGCCAAACAAAATGCAAGTGGAGCGATCTGTGAAGTCAACGTATTTCGTAAGGACATCTACGCCTAAGACAAGAATTCGATCAGCATGACCAGACTCTATCATGCTTGCACCAACTGACAACGAATAAATAAATCCGGCGCAAGCCGCGCCGACATCAAATGCCCCAGCATTCGCTGCGCCGATGTTCTCTTGAATCAGGCAAGCCGTGCTTGGGAAAGGCATATCCCCAGTGACAGTTCCGCATACGATAAGGTCAAGGGATGCAGGGTCAATGTTTCCACGTTCGAGCGCAATCTCTGCCGAACGAGTTCCTAATACGCTGGCCGTTTCTTCCGGCGAACTGATTCTCCGTTCACTGATTCCAGTTCGCTGGACGATCCATTCGTCAGAAGTCTGGACCATCGCCTCGAGGTCGGCATTTGAGAGAATCTTGTCAGGAACGGCGCTTCCCGTTGCACGAATGACGGCTCTTCTAGGCATTGTCTTAGTTTATTCCAGTTCTTTGGCGATGGATTCTCGCAATACGCCAACCAGATCGGCTTCCATGGCTTTTGCGGCTTGAAGCAATGCGTTGCGAATCGCTTTGGCATTGCTGCGGCCATGCGCCATGAATCCTAGTCCGTTGAGTCCCAGAAGCGGCGAACCGCCTATTTCGGCGTAGTCCATTTTCTTTCGGAGAGGTGCCATTAGTGATTTCAGCGGCAAATACGGCAATTTCGCAATCGGGTTCGTGGGCACTGCGCTTCGAATCATTTCTACAATCATCTCTGCTACGCCTTCCGCGCATTTCAGTACGATATTTCCAACAAATGCATCGCAAACTACGATGTCAATGCCTCCGTGGTACATATCTTTCCCTTCGATGTTTCCTCTAAACCAATCGTGAGTGGCTAGTAGCGCATGCGCCTGCTTTGCAAAGGCGTTGCCTTTGCCGGGCTCTTCACCAATGTTCAAAAGATGAACCGTCGGGTTTTCCCGTCCCCACATTGACATTACAAAACTGCGTCCCATCAGAGCGAATTCGACCAAATGCTCAGGATCAACATCGGGGCTTGCTCCAGCATCGAGAAGCAAGAAGTCTTCCTTCAAGCTCGGTAGTGTGCTCCCGATTGCTGGCCTGTGAAAACCGTGAATCTGTCGCCAGCCCAAAAGGCAGGCAGCCGTGCAAGCTCCGGTATTGCCCGCTGAAACAAAAGCGTGCGCCCCGCCTTCCTTGACCAAATTGACGCTAACCGAGATGGATGAATCCTTCTTCAATCGCAATGCTTCGGTTGGCTTTTCATGCATATCCACAACTTCAGAAGCAGGGTGAATGTGAACATTTTTTGGACACGAAACTGGCAAATGCCTAGAAATCTCTGCTGGGATGCCAACTAGCAGAATTTCGTGCTCCATAAGGCCAGCCGCTGCAATTGCACCTTCAACGATTGCTTTGGGCGCATTGTCGCCACCCATAGCATCGAGAGCGATCTTCATGGCCTTGGCTCACCGCCAGGTTCCGGCGTGACAAATTTCTCCAAGCCTTCCAAGCGAATTGCACCAGTACTCTCCAATTTCTCGACCTTTCGGCTCTTTGCGATAGGACATTCTCCTTCCCAACCGTACTGGCAAAGTGGCTGAACTGGAAGGGCAACGATAAAATCTTCACGAATGAGGTTCTGAACAATCAACGAATTTTCTTCAAACAGCGGATAGGGCTCTTCCGGAACAACCTTTGCGTATTCTTGGTGGTTGTAAGAACTTGGCACCCCTTCAACTGGAAACTGTTCGTCAATATCAAAATCCACGTCAACTTCGATAGGTTCGGCGCATCGCGCGCAATCAACGATCACTCCAGCTTTGAACTCGCCAGTAATCAGAAGCATGTTTCCCGTACTGACGGCCTCGATAAATCCAACCAATGGGCGACTTAATATAAGTTCGCTGTCTTCTGGAAACTCTGTACTGATATCTACAGCAATTTTCCTTCCGGGATGCTGTAATACGTCGTTCAGGTCGAGCAGTTCATCCCGTTTCATGGCGAGCGAGGATTGTACCTTCTGTCCAATTCCACTAAATTTGCCGTGCTCGCCGAACTTCGATTGAGGAAGACCGCTACTATATGGCTCTCTCGCGATTGCAGTCCGAATCAGATTTTGGGGCACCGGTACGGTGGGTTGCAGAGAGGTTAAAGGCTAGCGGGAAGCTCGATGGACTCCTTGTGCGCATTACGTTCTTGGGGCAGCCCGATGACTTGGGTGTTCCGATGCTGGAGCGCCTCATGAGTTCAGACCCAGTTTTTGGTCCGGCCCTAATGGAAGTCTTTTGCCATGCTCAGAAGCAAGCGACTGGGGTCGAGCCAGTAGATTTCACAAACGCACTAAAAGATGCAGGTGCCTCATTCGCTAGACGAGTCCTTCTAGTCAAGGCGATCCATCAATGGTCTGCAATCATGGCGTCTCGCCAAGGCATTGACCCCAAGGCTATTGCTTTGCAAAGTCTAGCAATGGGGCACTTGGGCCTGTGGTTTGGCAGGTTCTCGAAGAGGAGCACGCCGGACTCTTGTTTCGCGGCGATGGCCATGCATGGACTTGGATTTGGAGTAATGGCCGCCACATTTGGTGAATCTTACGGAAAGACGTGGCACGATTCGGAAGGCGGTTCAGCTCAATTAGAAACCATCGAGAGTCAGCGTTTCGGACTTCATCACGGCGAAGCGGCGGCAATCCTTGGCCGGGCATTTCACATGCACGCAGACGTCGCGGCCTGCCTGAATTGCCATGGCTTGCCAATCAGCGAGATTCGTGAATTCCCACTGATGATGCGAATCGCCGAGCAATGCGCCGCCCATATCGGATTCGACGGTGGATTCAAGCGTAAATTGGAGGACCTGCCGGTTACTTCGATGATAAGGCTTGGTTTGAAAGAAACGGACCTTTCAAAAATTGCAGAGGATGTTCGAGGAGAAGCTGATCTGATTTTTGATTAGGTTGGAAGTCGTTGGGAAGAGCGGAAGGCGGAGGGCGCAGAGCAGAGTGCGGAGTACGGAGTGCGGAGTTCTGAGTGCGGAGTTCTGAGTGCGGAGTGCGGAACATTTTGGATCTTGGATTTTGAATTTTGGATTGCTGGGAAGAGCGGAAGGCGGAGAGCGGACAACCAATAACTGATAACTGCAATCCGATAACCGCCAACTGCCAACCGCTAACCGCCAACTAACAACCAACAACTGCCAGTTTCCCAAATTTCCGTACATTTCATCCCCAATTTCGCCAAAACATAGATTTTCCCAACGTTTCTCGACCAAAACCACGTCATTACCTGTTAGAGTGTGGTAATAATATGCGGACACTTCATGTGTCTGCTCTGGAGAGGTGAATCGGTTTGAAACAATCGGGATTTTTAAGTTTGTTACTGGGGTCCATGGTCATAGTGGGCTGTGGCGGAAGCGATGGTGGAGTTGTTCCGCCGCCGCCACCTGCACCTGAGCCTTCTGTCAATCAATCTCTGTTTTTCTCGGGGCCAATCCCAAAACCTGGATTGCTTCAAGTTACGTATGACACCGGCCAAGGCCGAGCAGGCGGGGATCCGCTCTATACGGCGAATATCCGTCGTTTGGTTATTGAAGACGATGTATACGGATTTGGCCATCCAGACAACGTAGTGCGTACGCTTTTGAACCCAGAGCGCGTCTTGGGCCTTGATCAGTACACTTCTCAAACGGTCGATCTCAATGCTCCAATGACTGGTTTTTCCATCCCGATGAACCGCAGAGCATTTGACCAATTCAATCTCGAAATCGAATCCGTAGTATGGGACGACGTTCAGTACAACGGTACTCCTAGCCAGTCACTCTTCAATATTCCGTTTAACTTGAACTGCACTTTGTTACCCGGCCGAACCTCAAGCATAACGGTTTTTCTGCATGACGCAATGTTCGAGCCTGATGGTGTCGGCGGACTTAATTTCTTAAATGCTGATTTTGAGGTGCTGAACTACGACCCGATTGAC
>JANNJE010000172.1:0-2079 GCA_031405735.1 Armatimonadota bacterium
CAAAAGCTACCCCAAAGCTACCTGCAAATCTTTCTTTAGCAACGCCCTGGCCCGGAACAGCCAACTCTTAATTGTGCCTTCTGGCTTGTGAAGCGCCTCGGCGATTTCGATAACGTCCATGTGCTTGAAGTGCCGCATCATGATGATCTGGCGATAGCGCATCGGCAATTTGTTCACAGCCGAATGCACGACGGCTGAATCGTAGCTCTCTTCGGCATGGGCCTCAAGGTCTTGCGATTCGTCTTTCAGCGCATATTCGTGCTGATCGAGCGAACTTACATCCTTCTTTCGATTTCGGACGGCATCCACACAGCAGTTCGAACAGATTCGGCAAAGCCATGGTCGAAGCGGGCGATCAGGCTGAAAATCTTTGATCGCTCGAAATGCCTTCAAGAATGTTTCTTGAACGATGTCGTTTGCATCTTCTGCATTGCGAAGCATTCGCATGGCTTGTGCAAAGAGCGACGAACGATGCTGGTCTGCGAGCAATTCAAAAGCTACGACCTCTCCTGAGATCGCTCTCTTCACGAGATGCGATTCCCAGCTAACGATTCTAGTGTCCAAATTTTGTGCTGTCATTGTTTCCCTCAAACAGCATGATTATAGGACATGGCGAGCCAGTTTTTGTTGGCATAGGACTTTTTCCCTAGTTCAAAACTTCAATTTTATTAAAGTCACTATCCGTTTTTTTCGTCATTTGATAGCAAAGCATTCTATTTTCTAATCGTCTATGCCGATTTATTGTACTGTGGAGAGCCGATTTGGTTCAAAACACTTCCTATCTGTCCGTTCGATACTTCTCAATAATCTCGAAAGCCAAACTCGAATCTTGCCACCCCACCACTTCGACGGACTTCTCTTCGAGCGTTTTGTAAACTTCAAAAAAGTGAATCAGTTCTTTCAGCGTGTGCTCTTGCATGTCGTTCAGCGACTTTCGAAACGAGTACCGAGGATCCTTTGTCGCAACACAGAGAATCTTTTCATCCGGCCCTTTTTCATCGCGCATTTCTAGCACGCCAATCGCCTTTGCTTCGACCACGCATCCTGGGAAGGTCGGGTGGCTGATGAGGACCAAAACATCAATAGGGTCGCCATCTAAGTACTTCGTTTGAGGAATGAAACCGTAATCAAAGGGATAGAAGAGTGGCGAGTAAAGCACTCTGTCTAGCATCATGACGCCCGTCGCGGCGTCCATTTCATATTTGTTGGTGCTACCTTTCGGGATTTCGATGATCGTGTTGAATTCGTGTGGCGCCCGTTCGCCGATGGAAACGTTGAGAAGGGACATCTGGGTTGAATGGTACCGGGAAATCCAAAACGCGCGTGAACGTAAGGGTACCTAACCATAATTGATATCCTCTTTCATCAGCCCAGAGCAAATGTCAAGAGGCGAACCTGCTTCGCCCCTGCCTCGACAAGAGTTTTTGCGCACTCAGCAGCCGTTTGGCCAGAAGTCGTAACATCGTCAACCAACAAAACAACTTCGCCATTGAGGGGGCGAGTTGTCGAAAACGCTCCGCTAAGATTTTTGCGGCGTTCTTCGGGGTTGAGACCAACTTGAGGGCGCGTTGCAATTCTTCTTCGTAACAGATTGCGAGAAACGTATGCGTGACGAATGCATTCGCACAGAAGCTCTGACTGATTGAATCCTCGGGTGCATTTTCGACTCCAATGAATGGGCACTGGAACGACCATATCTGCCTCGCAAAGTGAAGTGGATTCTGCGAATTCGGCTAACATCTCCGCCATTGGGCGAGCCAATGCCGTCGCTCGTTCATATTTGAGCCGCTTGACAGCTTGTGCTGCTCTGCCAGTATAGACAAAGAGTGACGAAGAACTATGAATATGGTCAGGAGGTTGAGCTTCGTCTTCTATGGATTCAAAATCAGCAAAGCAGGAATCGCAAATTGCCTTATCGCCGAGGAGGTCGCAAAGAGCACACCGCTTTGGAAAGACGAAATCGAGCGCGGTTTCGAAGATGCGGTGCACGGGAATATTGTTGAAGGGTTTTGGGTTTTGGGCCGGCGACGCGTGCCTGGCTCGGGTTGAGGGCTGTGGCGCGCATCGTCCGCCCCAGGG
>JANNJE010000173.1:0-1931 GCA_031405735.1 Armatimonadota bacterium
GTTGCCACCCAAGCCATTTGTGGAGTGAGAGTCGAAACCATCAGAGAATTCATCGCATCTTGTATCTCGCTGCCTGTCGTTACAGATGGCCGCTTTGAAAGTATCTCCAAATAATAGCCAATCGAGAGCATTTTCAAATCACCTGGCATATTTCCAAAGATCGTTTCCGCTCCAAACGCGTATAGCAGATTCACGATCATGGAACGGTTGATCCAAAGCGACAATAGAACAAAGAACGATGTATAGAAGACCGAACCGACGACAATTCCCAAAATGTCTCGGTGGAAGTAGTTGTGCCCCAAACCTGAAACACCCATTGAAGCCACAACCAGGGCCGAACCCGCCATGATTCCGACGATAATGCACACCGTCATCGCCGCAAGGGTGCGGCCAAGAAGCAGCTGCCACCTTTGGATGGGCCGAGTCAACAGATAAACAATGGTCTTTTGCTCGATTTCTGCACTGACAACTGCCGTGCTGATAATCGCGGAAGCTAACGCCAGAACTCGGAACAAGAACAGGTCTGCCAGCCTGAGATAGATTTTTACACCATCTGGCTCTCTCGATACCATCGCAACGAGTTTTACAATCCCAAAGAGTACTCCGACCACAAAAATCCAAGCTAGCAGACGGCGTACACGCAAAAAGTCCTTGAGAGCGAATGTGTATAGGAACGTGATCATTACTCTCCCACCAAATATCGGAATACCGATTCAAGATTGTTGTCGGGGCTCGAAATTCCTTCTATCGGAAGACCATGGTCTAGGCAAAGCTTAGGTAGCTCCTCGTAAAATTCCGCGGGTGATTTGGTTCGCAGTTCTATCGCATTTCCACGAGCATCTAGATGAACGCTCTGTACATATGGAAGTGCGACCAGCTTTTCAGCAACATCTCGCGGACGGTCTGTTTGAATCCGAATTCGGTGAGGATGCTTGTCAATGAGCTCGCGAATCACTCGCAAATCGCCCGACGCCAAAAGCCTGCCTCGATGAAGCAAAAGGATGTTTCTCGTCATTTGTTCGACCTCGAACAAAATGTGGCTGCTCACCAAAATGGTCTTTCCTTGTTTGGCAAGGATGTTTAGCAAATCCATGAGCTCGCGCCTTCCAATCGGGTCGAGGCCGTTAAGCGGCTCATCAAGCAGGATGATTTCAGGATCGTGGAGCATCGCCTGCGCCAATTTGATTCTTTGCCTCATGCCTTTGCTATAACCAAGAATGATTTTGTCGCAACGGTCTGCCATGCCGACCTTAACCATCATATCTTGGGTTCGAGTCTTAGATTCTGCGGCGTCGAATCCGCTCATTCTTGCCATAGCTTCGACAAATTGGCGACCTGTCAAATGCTCGTAAAAATTGTCAATGTCCGGGCAATATCCGATTTTTCGAAAGACCTCAGGGTTGCCGAACGGCTCCAAGCCGCAAACCGTAATTGAGCCCGTTGTGGGCATCATTTGCCCAGTAATCAGGCGCATGAGAGTCGTTTTGCCTGCTCCATTGACTCCTAAAAGCGCGGTGACACCGGGCGATATATCGCAAGTCACATCGTTCAAACCGATGACCTGTCCGTACCAACGCGAGGCATTTTGAAGCTTGATCATCCGACCACCTCTACGGCTCGAACTCGCTTCCAAGCAATCAGCATACTGAGCATCGAGACGATGATGATGATTGCAAATACTGCTAGGAATGGCGGTGCCGGGACCTGCTGCATTCTGTCTGGAATTCCAAATGGTGGTGATCCGCTTGTAGCGAAAGTTGCCTTTGCCAGTCCAATGTTCAAACCGTCAACAGAACCATAAAACAGTTTGCTAACGACTCCTTGGGCGACACTACTTTTCTCGTCTTGAAAAGCCAGCCAAGCACCGCTCATCGCTTGAGTAAAAAAGTTTGATAGGAAATAGACAGCCGCCAATGTAGCTCCAGCTAGCC
>JANNJE010000174.1:0-4682 GCA_031405735.1 Armatimonadota bacterium
AAAAAACAAATGTTGAAATTAGTAATTTTCGCGATCTACATCGCATCGCTCTTTGCTGTTAGCACAACCGCCATGGCCAATTGCAAAGGCTGTTGTAAAGGCAAAACTGCCTGATGCGCAACGAACAATTGCAAAAGCGGAACTTGCCCGCCTTCGTGCTGCACAACGCCGAATTGTTGCGTTGGCGGTAAATGCATGACGAATGGCACTTGCTGCAAAGCAGACAAGAAGGCAACCAAGTGTTGCAAGAAAGGTGGTTGCAGTGACGGATGCTGCAGCAAAAAACTAGACTAGGCTTAAACAACCGAAGTGTTCTAGGCTAAAAGTGGAGGAGCGAGGACTGACCGCGCTCTCTCACCTAACTTTATTGAGTTCGATTCGGATCGGCTGGAGGCTCTTCGTCACCTAGTGTTGGATTCTCAAATGTTGTCGCGTCCGAATCCATATTTGCCGGAGGCCCAGGGGCCGTTGGCGGTTCAGGATCGCTCGGCGGCGTTGGTGCATCTTGCCCCGGCCAAGATGTCGGCGCCTCTGGCATGTTGCCCATTGTGCTTGGGTCGCGAGGATATCCGCTCGGGCTTAGATAGGCTTCTCCGGAAGGGGACCCCATTATTTTATGGTAGGCCAAAGCCGGAGCAATATAAAAAATCGGGAACGTAACCAGTATCCCGATGCCGCAAGCAATGAACCCAACTGCAGCAAAGAGTAAGGAAACTAAGAAATATACGGCCGCCATCAGGAATTGCGGCTTCAGGATTTCGAAACTGGTCTTGATTGCCTCGATTGCTGAAAGGTTTCGATCGTAAATAAGCGGAGCAATAAACATAAGCGCTCCAGCAACAAAGAAATAAGGAATACAGCAGCAATACATTGCCAACGTGGTCCCTATGCCATAAATGATTCCAGCAATGAAATACGCACCAAAATTCTTGAATCCGATAAACAAATCTTCAAAGCGGGCTGGTTCGCCACGAAGCAACTTCAACGTATAAATCATTAGGCCAGCAGACAAAACAAAGGTCAAACCTTGCGAAATAGCTGTGGCAAAGAGTGAAACGAACAGTCCCATTCCAAGCAGACCAAACATCGCTTCAGTCGAACTTGGATTAGAAAGGCCGAAAACAATCTCCATCGGTATTCGGAGCACAAAATAGACAACCATTCCAATGACACCGGCGACCAAGCCCATCGCAATGTATTCGCCCATTCGGCTCTTGAGAATATTCCAACATTCGCCTAACCAGGCGATATCAATCTTGACGTTTTGCGGTTGACTGCTAAAATCCATGTGTTTCCTTACCTTCTTTTGAACCAGACGGAACTGAATCCGGGTTCGATGCCTGATAACTGATATTCGACCTTAATTTCGCGATTCCTGCATCTTTTTCCATGTCTCGAATGGAATCTGTGCTCCAGTTTCCAAATATGATTTCAGCGAAGCCAGTGCCCAACTCCAGCCTTCTTTCATTCCATCGCGGCCTTTTGCGTCTGGAAGTCTTTCGTGTGAAATTAGAACAGCGCATTTTTCGGCCGACTTTTCAATAAATTGCACAATCACTCTGGAACCTGGACAATGTTCAGCATTTTCCCAAGTGAACTCAATTCGAGCACGTTCGTCCATAGAACGCTTTGGACCCGGTTCGATGATTCGGGTGAAGACTCCCACGTCTTTGTCTTCGTTTTCGTAACTTCCGCCCTTTTGAAAATCGAGCTTTGCCCCTTTGGTGAACCAGGCGCTCCAGCCTGATCCAGTTGACCAAGCTTCAAATGCCTTTTCTACGGAAACTTCAATTGTCTTTGCGACATTGACTGTGAACTTGCCATCGGCCCTTTGTCCGGGCAAGCGCAGCCCTCGTTCCTGTTCATAAGAAATAGTAATCTGCTGACTCCACCAAAAGCTTTGCCCATGTTTATCTTCAAGCAATTGGGCAGCAGCAGTATGCCCATTTCTCGCAACGTCAAATTCGTCCAGCACCTTTAACCAATGGGATAATCGGTGGCCGGTTGCACTTAGAATTGCTTCATCCGACATTGATTCTGTAACTTTTTTAACTGTTGACATGATTGCTCGTTTTAATTGTTGGTTGTTGGTTGTTGGTTACCGGTTATCGGTTGTCGGTAGTTGAAACAATCCATACTATCCACAATCCATACCCCATACCCCGAACCCCATACACTATTCCCTATTCCCTTCCCAATTCCTCCCATTTTCCAGGCACTAAGCCCTCAAGAGTAACGTCTCCAATTGCCCATCTTACCAGTCGAAGCGTCGGATGCCCAACTGCGGCAGTCATCCTACGCACTTGACGGTTCTTTCCCTCAGATAGAACGATCTGAATCCAACTGGTTGGAATTTTGGCCCGATAACGAATTGGCGGTTCACGAGGTGGTAAATCAGGTTCAAATATGAGGCGCTCTACCCTTGCTGGTTTCGTCATGCCCTCTTTTAATTTGAGACCGTTTCTTAGTGCGGCGAGTGCTTCATCATTTGGGATTCCTTCGACCTGAACCCAATAGGTCTTCTCTTTTTCAAACTTCGGCGATGTGATTTGTGCGGCTGTTGGACCGTGGTCGGTTAGAAGCAACAACCCTTCTGAATAGAAGTCAAGCCTCCCTGCTGCATATACTCCCGGCAAGTCAATAAAGTCTGCCAAAACTTTGCGCCCATCATTGTCAGTAAATTGGCAAAGTACATTGCATGGCTTCCAAAATCGAATCAGCATTTGATCTATTTACCGTAGCCAAGACAGACTCTCGATGATCTTCTTGCCGTCGGAAATCGGAATATTTTCTCCAGCCACTAACACGTATTTTGGATAACCCTTTTGCTTTAGCTCGTACCAAGTAATGTGCCACATCAAGTAAGGTTTCTTCGTAACATATTCCATGTCAAATGGGCCGATAATCGGGTTCTTCCCTTTTACAATTCCCGTCGCTTCAAGAGTGTCTCCATTGGGCAAATCAAAAAATGGGTCGCCTATTCCATCGCTTGCGAACTGAACAAAAAACGAGGATTTGGTACCCGGCTTCTCGTAGCGAAGGTAAACATCCCGCATGAACATTTCCTTCGCATGAACTACATTCGATTTCACGAGTTTGAATCCCTTTGGAATCCAGGTGGGGACCACGACGCGAAGTTTGGATGCCTTTAGTTTTGTCTTGAAGGTCTTTGGGATCTGGGCGACTTTGCCGCTGGTAGTTTGACTATTTGCCACAGCAAGCGACGAAAGTGCAAAGACAATGAGGATGAATCGTGCGTTTCTTAGTGGCATAGCTTTGGGACGAACGGCAACTATAGTCTGCTTCCAAAGTTCAAGATTCGGACCTCCCGCCTCAATCCCCGTTGCGAACGGCCGAGCCGAATTCATCTCCCAAAGTTCAGCAACTACAATGGGTCTTCCTGAAATCTCACGCGGTGGCCGCGGAGGTTCGCACTTCGGTCTGCGTACCGTCGCGACGTCCGCATGAAAAATGAATGGAATCGGGGAGAAAGTGAGACGGGCGCGTTAACCTCGAAACGCCTTCATTTTCTCAACAAAATCAGGGAAATAAGGCCGCGAATCCCACGGGCCAGGAGCCGCTTCTGGGTGATACTGAATACTTTCCGCAATAAGGTCAGGAACTGCGATTCCTTCAACAGTTCCGTCGTTTAAGTTCAATTGAGTAACCTCTGCTCCGGTTCCTTTTAGAGAATCTGGATCTACCGCATAGCCGTGGTTTTGTGAAGTAATCGTCACTCTTCCTGTTCGAAGGTCTTGGACAGGATGATTCGCACCTCTATGGCCAAATTTCAGCTTGAAAGTTGACCCCCCAACGGCTTGGCAAAGCAGTTGATTTCCTAAACAAATGCCAAACATTGGTCGTTTTCCGAGCAAGTTACGAACCGTTTCTACTACAGAACCCAATCTTGCTGGATCGCCTGGTCCCGGGGAAAGTAGAATTCCATCAGGCTGCCATGCGAGAATTTCGTCCGAAGAAGCGGTCGCAGGTAGAACAATCGGCCTGCAACCAGCACGCCAAAAGCGGCGCAAAATATTGAATTTGAGTCCGCAATCAATTACCACTAGTCGTAATCTTTCGTCGTCTTCGGACTCTTCGATTGATTCTTTTCCGGTTGGCCCCCATTTGTAAGGTGCCTTTGTCGTCACGTCAAAAACGAAGTCGGTTTCATCGTATTTTGTCCTTGTTCTTAGATGCTCGAGCGCAAAAAGTGGATCACCGTCCGTTATCGCGCCCATCGTAACGCCGCCTGATCGAATCTTTTTGGTCAACGCACGTGTGTCAATCCCTTGAATTGCGACAACATCTCGTGACACTAGAAATTCATCTATTGATCGAGCTGATCGCCAATTTGAAGGCTGGGAACAAGCTTCGTGAACAATAATTCCCATCGGCTGAACCTGATCGGATTCAAAATCTCCTTCATTGATCCCATAGTTGCCAATTAGCGGATAAGTGAAGGTCACCATTTGGCCCGCGTAACTTGGGTCAGTTAGGACTTCTTGGTAGCCTGTCATTCCAGTATTGAAAACGACTTCGCCGAAGCAAGTACCGGAAGCGCCTAGTTGCTTTCCAGGCAAAATCGAACCGTCAGAGAGAACCAAATATGTGGTCAATAGTAGAATTCCGAAGGTCGTCTGACCCGCGAAATTGTACCTCACGGGCAACATCAGCCGCGAATC
>JANNJE010000175.1:0-2757 GCA_031405735.1 Armatimonadota bacterium
CGCTCATCACAATGCGTGACAAGCTCCTTGATTTGAACATCCTTCAACATCTTCATCTCAGATTAGCCTATCAAGTCCATGATCCGCGATTGCCAGCAGATATTGGCCGTAAGAGTTCTTCTTCAACGGCTCTGCGAGTGCTCTCAGTTCGTCAGTCGAGATGAACTCCTTGCGAAAAGCCACTTCTTCTGGGCAAGCCACCATTAGTCCCTGCCTGCTTTCGATTGTTTCGACAAAGTTCGAAGCCTTAATGAGGGCTTCGTGCGTTCCTGTGTCGAGCCAAGCCAATCCTCTTCCCAATCTGACGACATGGAGATCGCCACGATCCAAATAACAGCGATTTAGATCGGTGATTTCTAGCTCGCCTCGCGCAGATGGCTTTAGATTTGCGGCAAATTCTGTTACATCAGAATCGTAAAAGTAGAGACCAGTCACGGCAAAATTCGATTTCGGATTCTTCGGCTTCTCCTCAATTGACTTTGCCCGTTGATTCTCATCAAATTCCACTACGCCGTAGTTCTCCGGATCATGGACGTAATATGCGAACACTGTTGCGCCTTTGCTAATTGAATTTGCTTCTGCAAGTTTTTCTGAAAACCCCTCGCTATAAAAAATGTTGTCCCCTAAGACAAGTGTGCTCGGCGCTCCGGAAACAAAATCTTTTCCGATGTGGAATGCTTGCGCCAACCCGCCAGGATGAGGTTGCACCTCATACGAAATCGAAATGCCCCATTGAGTGCCGTCCCTAAGCAATTTTTTGAACGCAAGTTGATCTTCTGGAGTCGTAATAATGAGAATCTCTCGAATTCCTGCCAGCATCAAAGTGGTCAGCGGATAATAGATCATCGGCTTATTGAAAACCGGCATCAGTTGTTTGCTGACAGCAATTGTCAATGGATACAGGCGACTGCCTGACCCTCCTGCAAGAATAATTCCTTTTCGGTTCACCATTAGAATCTACTGGAAAAGACATTTGCAGGCGCAAATAGTTCCAGAATGTCAAAGAATCCACCATTTTTTTGATGTTAGCAAGGAAGCAAGTGTAATGCTTGGAGTTTCATCCCGTCTTATTTGGGACCCACCGTCTGTAAGGTAGCTTTAGTTATGCTTGTTACAATTGCTTCAATTTTGATAGCCCAAATTCCTATCGGGCCCATCAAGCATCCTGGCCTGAACCCAAATTTCCATGAGCTTTGTAAGCGAGTTGAATCCCAGTTGGAACAAGGAGACTTTGAAGCTGCCCGAAAGGCGTGGCTGGCGTTGCCTAGCAGAAAGGTGAGCCTTGAATGGAATGATGTCGGCGTGCCTGCGAACCGAAAAGCGGAGTTTGAATCTGCTAGAAATGAAGTAATGGCGGACTTGGCTAAAGAGCTACCAGAGCTAACTATCGAACTCAAGAAGGCAGGGGCTGTAAAGATCAGCTTTTCGCCGAAATTACCCGAAAAGAACTCAATGCCTCAAGGTGCAGTCCTTTTCTTTTCGCCAGATGCGAGCGAACCGAGAGTCGAAGCTGTCATATCATTGCTTCGCGGCAACCCGCCGTCACCTGTTGAGCAAATTGACGTTTACAATGAGATTGGTCATGCGGTTTTGGAATACTTTGGCCGCCAACCGACTCCGGTGTCCGCCGAGTTGGGATTTCGATCAGACTTGGCTTCGCGCGAAAGGCGAAGAATAAGTCCGGCAGATCGGCTGTTTTATCGCAATTCAATGAGGCTTGTTGACTCGCTAAAGCAATCCATTGATAAAAGGACAAAAATTCGGCACGTGGAGTCGAGCGCTCAATTTGACATTTCAAGTTTTCAATTGGGAAATCATGTTCAAGGCGACATTGTTCCTCTTTCATTCCAAATTACGAATGGTGGAACAGGGCTCTTGATCGTTCAAGCAAGGCCAGATTGCGGGTGCCTTTTCATAGATCCGGCGATCAACATCGAACCTGGCCGAACTGCACTGATCAAAGGCGGAGTGGATACTCACGAATATGTCGGTGTTTTGGCGAAGAAGTTCTTGATCACGACAAACGATCCAAATCAGGCATCGTTTGAAATTCCGGTTCATATTTCGGTTGCACCTTTGTACAGAACACTAATGCCTGCAGGAAGCACGCTCTTGGTAGGTAAGAATGGAACTGAAACAAACATATTCCTCACCTTAAATCCAGCTGCAAAATTCAAAGCTGTGAGCGTTACTACGGCTGGAATTCCTGCAACGGCAACTATCGAACCTTGGAAGGGCGAACTTCCCGATCCGGAATTTGGAGAGAGCACCATTCCCAGAACTGGATACAAAGTTCATGTAAAAGTTGCAAAGGGTGTACCAAAGGGCAGATTCGGTGTGACCGTTATGATCGCCACTGACTCAGCTGAATTTCCAGTCGTGCGACATTCTTTCAGCGTGCAGACAGGGATTGTGGCTCAACCTGAGCAAGTCTATTTTGGAGAAATTGATCGAAGTTCTAGACGAGGCTCATTTTTCCTTTCCCGTCCTAACAAACCTTTTCGAATTCTGTCTGTAGCTGGAAACACTCCGTTCCTCACTGGAAAAGTTATCGAGTCGAAGGGCCAGACTGAATACCGAATCACCGTGGTGTTAGATGGCACGCAGCCTACCGGCCAGCTTGGGGCAATCGTAAGAATCAAGACGGATGATCCCGAGCAGCAGATTATCGAAGTTCCGATTACTGGCATCGTGAAATGAAAATCCTTGCGGCTTTAGTCGGTGCCCGAGCCCGGTGCCGCCGTACTTGCGGGTGGT
>JANNJE010000176.1:0-3278 GCA_031405735.1 Armatimonadota bacterium
CCTGGCAGCTTCGTTCGACGCGCGAGTTTGCCGCAAAGCGCCCTCGGCATCGCGCTTTCGCTGGGGGGCAGTGATTTTCAAAAAACGATCTAGCTCTTGTTTTGCCGTTTCCCACTGGGCTAAAGCTGTGTCAATCTGAGCATTGCTGGAAATCGGAGCACGAATGTCCGAAATTCGAGCCTTTTCAAGCCTAATTTTAGCTTGTTCCAGGGCAATCTCTGCATCTTGAACAGATGTGGAGCTATTTGCGATCTGCATCGTGTAGTTGGCTTTCGACTGGTCAATTCTGGCATTGGCCGATTTGACATCGGAAAGTGCCTGGTCGTAAAGAGCCTTTGTATCCCGTGGGTCAATGATTGCGATGAGATCGCCTTTTTTCACAACTGAGCCAGCATCTACGGCGAGCTGAACGATTGTCCCACCCGCCTTCGACCGAACATCAATAGAAGTCTGAGCAACAAGGACTCCCGAAGCCGTCGTCGAGCGCATTAGCTCGCCCTTTTGAATCTTTGAATAGCGATATTCGATGTCGTCGGCTTCGGCTGCGCCGCCCCGAAAATACATAAATAGGCCGCCAACAACGACGACCCCGATTCCACCATATATCAAAGATGCTTTCATAAATATTTATTCGCCCGGAATAGGCTGGCCCGTTACCAGCTTTAGCAGAACCTCCGAAATCTTAACGTCATATAGAGCGTCTACGTAATTCGATTCCGCAGTTACTAGGGAAATCTTCGCAGTTAGAACTGTGATCACGCTTGTGCCATCTGCGCCCAGTTTTTGGGCTTCGCTAGCGGCTTTGTAGTTCAATCGAGCGGCTTCGAGCGCAGCTGTTGCGGCCTCGATCCGCTCCCGATTCTGTGCCAATTCCAGATAGACAGATTCAATTTCAGCGGATGCCACGCGAACTGCCTGGTCGTACGAGCTGATTTCAGAACGCAGTCCAAATTCTTCTTGCCGAACTGCTTCGCGTCTTGCGTTTCCATCGAAAAGCGGTATTGAAGTGAGAAACGTGATGCTCCGGCTGTCAAGTTCAGTGTTGCTCCAATTTCGAGCGTAATTAGTGTCTATCGAGAATGAAATACCAGCATCCCTTTGAGCGCGACTGACACTAAGTCTCTGTGCTTCAATTCCAAATCTTCTAGATCGCAAATCTTCTCTGGAAGCAATTCCAGATTTGATCATTTCTGCCAAATCGGCCAGCGGCTCAATGGTTCCCGCCTCCAGCATCTTGTCGAGCGGAGGCAACGGTCGTAGAATGTCCCAACCAATGGTCGCTTTTAGCGATGCAGTTGCACTAGAAAGCTGGTTTTTTGCACCTAGAAAATCTACTTTTGCATTCAACCTATCAGCTTGTGCCTGCAATCTATCTTTTTCTGCCACTTGCTTAGCAGCGATCTGAGCCTCGGTTGCTTTAAGGATTTCTTCCGCTCGCTCGACTGAAGCTTCGCTGACCCGGACAAGCTCTTGAGCTCGCAAAGTGTTTAGGTATTGCTCGTGTACAGAAAATAGAATTTGCCGAATCGTCTGCAAAGCGTTCGAGCCCGCTTGGGCTGCAAACCGTTTACTCGCACGAAAAGTCAATTCTCTTTGGCCAGAATCAATTAATTGCCAACTCGCTGAAACAGATGGAAAGCCATCATTCAGATTGGTCACTCCAGATGTCGTCGAAGTTCGAGAGCTATTGTAACGATAACTAGGAGTCACTGACGGCAAAAAGGAAGAAAACGAAGAAGCAACACGGCTCTTCGATGCTTCGTGATCCAACATCGCCGAACGTATCGTTCCATTGTTAGTTCGAGCCATGCTTATCGCTTCAATTAGGCTCAATGTTTCGTTCTGCGACCATGAAGACGCAGCCAACGCAACAAAGCCGAAGAAGGAACTCCAATGGGATAATTTCATAGTGCTAAACATGGACAACTTAACTTACCTCCGGGCAACCTGACAATGCAGGAGAGCCGCTGAAAGTACGTTAAGATTTCCAAATGAGTTCGGGACGTAGGACGATGGTCTCGTCTCTCGCCGGCCCAACGCTAAGGATAACGATGGGACAGCCAGTTTGTTCTTCGATAAACCGGACATATTTCTGAACATTTGCAGGCAAGCTTTCCCAAGACTTGCAATTTCTAAGATTTTCATCCCAACCTTGCAAGGTTTTGTAAACTGGCTTGCAGTTTTGAAATGCTTCGCCATCTATTGGGACAAAGCTGATTTCTTCTCCATTGAGTTCGTACTTTGTCGCGACAGAAATATCTCCCAACCCGCTCAGAATATCGAGGCGAGTCAGCACTAGTCCTGAGAGAGAATTAACATCCACGCTCTTTTTCAGCAGTACGGTGTCTTGCCAGCCGATACGCCGGCCCCTGCCCGTAGTTGTTCCAAACTCTTTGCCAACCACGCGAATATGGTCGCCTAATTCATTGTTCAATTCTGTCGGGAATGGTCCCGCGCCGACACGCGTTGTGTAGGTCTTGCACACTCCGAGAACATTATCTATCGCCCGTGGACCAACACCTGTTCCTAAGCAAGCGCCCCCTGAAACTGGGTGGCTGCTAGTTACAAAAGGATACGTTCCGCAGTCAAGGTCGAGAAAAGTGCCTTGTGCGCCTTCAAACATCACCCTCTTTCCGGAAGAAACGGCTTTGGAAACAAGTTCATCGGTTTCTGTAACAAAAGGCGCAAGCTCTTTGGCATAACCGTTGAATTCTTCCAGGACTTCTTGATAAGAGATTGGTTCGCCGCCCAAAAGAACAATGAGCCGGTTTTTGAATTCGATTGCAATTTTCAGCTTCTTTGCGAAAACTTCGGGTTTTATTAAATCGCCCATTCGGATTCCAAATCTTCCAACTTTGTCTTGATATGCCGGTCCGATACCACGAGATGTCGTTCCGATGCTGCTTTCGCCTCGAAGAGCCTCTTCGAGCGAGTCAATAATCCGGTGATAGGGAAAGACCACATGTGCAGCCGGAGAAATTACAAGCGTGCCTAGATTCTTGCGTTTGGCACGAGTATTGGCAAGCTCCTGAAGTAGCGCCTTCGGGCAAATGACCATTCCTCCGCCCAAAACGGCGGTTACGTTTGGGTGAAGAATTCCTGCCGGAATGAGATGGAATTTGAACTCTTCATCTCCTACTATGACGGTGTGGCCGGCGTTGTTGCCTCCACTGTAGCGAACCACCATGTCCGCTTCTGAACCCAAAACATCAACGAGTTTTCCCTTGGCTTCGTCGCCCCATTGCGCACCTACGATTACTAAAGTCGGCATAAATTTC